>JAHPYY010000023.1 GCA_019058515.1 Promethearchaeota archaeon | reverse complement strand
GTCGTAACTAGAGTCGCAGATGTATTAAAATTAGATGGGTTAAATACGGCCTTTAAGGATTTTCACTCCCAAATGGGATTTTTTAATGCAATCATTGCAAATGCGGGAACTTCTGGAAGGTGGAAATCTCACGAGTTTGATTCAGAACGATTTTCCAACATTTTAAATGTGAATGTAACCGGTGTGTTTAATACCTTTAAAGCGGGATATCGGTACCTTAAAATGGATGATAAGAAAGACAAGGCTAGATTCATTATTACCGGAAGTGCTGCGTATCCAAATGCCATGCCGCTATTCGCCGCATACACAGCTTCGAAATATGGTGTGGTCGGTTTACAATCTTCGTTAGCGTTGGAGTATAAGAAGGAACAAATAAATTTCAATATGATCTTACCAATGCAAGTCGATACTTGGTTATTAAGAAGAGATAAAGCGGGTGATGGAAACAAACCAGAAGGTGTAATGGACCCAGAGGATCTTAACCCGTATTACCTTTTTCTCCTTACGGAGGGAGCAAATCGCATGGATAATGAGCTTATCTATCCTAGCGATTTTGAGCAATTAAAGGAAAAACTTAAAGATTATCCTCAAGATGTGAAAAGCAATTGGGAAGCATTGGGGCCATTTTTAGAGAAAGATGCCTCAAAACTTTACGATCGCGTTAAAAAATACAAAAAATTGCTAGATTTTCTCCTTTAATAAAAATTTTATTGATATTTCTATTTTAATTTCTTTATTATACATTCCACTACGATTAAAAGTAAAAAGATATTTATTATTTCTCTTGATATTATTATTAGGTTGAGTAATTAAATTATTTTCTATTAAAAATTTATGATGATTGATAGATACAAGCTAAAGTTCGGGTTAATCCTAATTGCGATTGTTAGCTTAGCCACTCTACCCTTTTTACTGCTAAACTATAATTACCAAAACGCTGATTTGAAAATTTCTAATTTAACAAGCCCTAATACTAAAGAATGGACGATACTTTTTTACTTGGATGCTGATTGTAACTTAGAAGATGCTGCTATGATGGATTTTAACGAATTAGAAATGGTTGGATCAGATAACAATATAAATTATCTAATACAAATAGATAGGCACCCGGATTACGATAGTTCAAGTGGAGATTGGTATGATACTCGAAGATATTATGTGAAGAATGATTTTAATCCATCACAGGTTAGTTCGAATCTCGTACAGATTTTAGGAGAATTAAACATGGGTTCTGCTGAAACATTAAGAGATTTTTTAGAATGGGGAATAACCACTTACCCAGCTAATAATTATGCGTTAATATTATGGGATCATGGAAGTGGAATTATGAGTGGTCCCGAGATCGGTGGAATATGTTGGGACGATTCTAATAATGAGGATTATTTAACTATTAGTGAATTAGAAAGCGCCTTATCCGAGAAGCGCATAAATCTACTGTGTTTCGATGCCTGTTTGATGGGTTGTACGGAAATTAATTACCAACTGCAGGATTATGTCGATGTAATAGTAACTTCTGAAGAAACAATACCTGGTGATGGATTTCATTATAATGGATTCGCAGAGTATTTAAAAACTCATCCAAATGCAACACCTGAAGAGTTAAGTGTGGCTATCGTAGATGCTTACGAGGAATTTTACGCTAGGCAAGATAGTCAAGTTACATTGGCATCCCTAAGAACCTTCTCTGATGAGATTAATAGCAAATTCTCTGATTTCTTCATTGTACTAAATAATTCTTTAACTTCTCAGAAGGCTTCAATAACTCTGGCTAGAGAAAACGTTTTAGAATTAGATGATCCTTCCTATATCGATCTTTACGATTTCATCGAGAAAATTCAATATTATTGCTCTGGAGAGATCGGTACAGTTGCTCAAGAGTTATTATCTGCTTATGACGAAATTCTCGTAACAGTATATCATTCTGAATCGCTTTATAACGCTCATGGCCTGTCAATTTATTTTCCGAGAAGTTATTACAGCTATAGTAGCGAATACCAAACGGTACAATTTTCTCAAGATTTTCTATGGGAGGAATTCTTGAAACTCTATTATCTTGGGTCTCAATCAGGCAACATAGACGATGATTTCGAAGAAAATGACGATTCAACGCAGGCGATATTACTAACTCCAGGAAATTATTATAACTTGGTTCTAAACAGTACGGATTTAGACTTTTTCAAGGTTTTTGCAGAAATGGGTAATGTATTAGATGTAACCATATTATTTAAGCACTCACAAGGTGATTTAGATTTATTCTTATACGATCCTTCAAATCTGCTTATTGGTCAAAGCGAAACGAGTTCCGATAACGAGAATATTGTCATAGAAGCAGAATCATCCGGCTATTTCACTATAAAAATAGATTCTTATAATGAGAAGGAATATCAATTGTATAATATCATAATCAAGGGAGGAATTGATGATGCGTTTGAACAAAATGATTACTGGTCTGAAGCTGTTGCGATTTCTACAGGTATATTAATTGAAAATTTAGTGGGTACCGATCCCGATTTTTACTCGTTTACAGCCGAGGAAGGAGTTTTAATTAATATTTCTTTACAGTTTAGATATGTGGAAGGGGACTTAGATTTGTATCTTTGTAGCGGAAAAGAACCAATGATAATGGCGTCATCGTTTACAGCAACGGATAACGAAAAATTACTATTTTCAGCTAACTATTCGGGTATTTATATTCTTTTAGTGTATAACTACGAAAGTAATAACAATTACGCCCTTAAAATTAGTTTGGAAAATGTGGATGACCAATTTGAAACAATCCACGGATTATCCAATAATAATTACATCAACACCTCGTGTCCACTTGAACTTGGAACCTTCAAAGATTTAGTGTGCATAAACGACGATTTTTATACACTCAATTTCAAAAAAGACATATGGATAAATATTACGCTAGTGTTTACCCATTATGTTGGAGATTTAGATATGTATTTATTAGATAACCAATATAGGATAGTTGCGCAAAGTGGTTCCTTTACAGATAATGAATTCATCTATTTCAAACCGGAGCAAGATAGTGTGTTTTATTTGTGGATCGATGATTACGAGATGAATTTCAATTACGCGTTAATTATTGAAGAAGTTGAGGGTATATGGGACGATGATTACGAAGAAAACGATTGGATTGATGAGGCGTCGAGAATCGAAGTAGGAATAACTTATGACCATCTTAGCGCACTCGATTGGGATACTTACTACTTTGAGAGTCAGGAAGATCTTGAATATACAATAACTTTAGAATTAAGCGAAGAGTGGGGAGACTTAGACCTTTATCTTATTGAGTATGTCGAAGAAGAAGATACAGCTTATTTGGTCGAATCAAGTAACACTTTTGGAAATATGGAACAGATTCAATTCGAGTCAGAATCAGACGAAGGTTATTATGTTTTAGTGTACCTAAACGAAATTAATTTAGATTACTCTCTAATCGTTGAACTACAAGGATATTTTGGTAGTATAGGAATAGACAATGCAACTTTCATTGTTTTCTCATTGCTGATAATAATTGGAATATCAGTATTCCTAGTTAAGAGAAAATCTACATTCCATTAGAAATTGCTATATTATCTCGTAATTAATGTAAGAAGAACTTTTGTCATACTCTTCCATCATCAATTTTAAATGAGTTAAATACTCATCTGCAGATATTTCCATATTGTTGTGCTTTTCTAATAGATTTTTAATTATGTAAAAAGGGGTGAATTTAATAAATCGCAAATCTGAAAGTAAAATAACATTACCTTTCGTTTCATATATTATGTTTTCTTCAATTAACTCGTTAAATAATTCTTCCCGGCTGCTTAAAATATTTAAACAATCATTAACGCTTAAAACGATATCTCTAAGTCTTTTAATTAAGGTATACACATCTTTTTCCATCAAGAAATAAAGTAATGTTTTACTTTCCGCATCTGAAGTTGGATCATAATTTAGAAAATAATCATGGAGTTTTTTAGAAAAGGTTTGAATACTGTCGTCATCTAAATCAATCGTATACGGTTGAGAGCCAGGAGGTATTCGCAAACACACAATATCTTTTACTAGAAAATAACACTCATCTAATCCAGCAATCTTCTTTTTAATAATAAGATTTTCTTTGATAAAGGATATGAGAATTAGATCAATATTCGTAATTGAAAAGCCGTAATTTTGTTTTAAAAGCTCAATTAAATAATGTTTTGAAATTGGTCCTCCCCTTAATATTGCTAGAATCGTCGATTTTATCTTGTCTGTAAAGAAATTCAAATAAATAACTTCGTCTTCACGCTTGTAATTTTTTATAGTTGTAAATGCTTCTGATATTACTCGTGTAATTTTGTTCGTATTAATGGTTTGAATTAAATTGCGTCCGATACTTGCTAATATCTCCGCATCTTTCATGATGCTATCCGCTTGTGACTTTTTTTGGTACTCGATAATTAAAAAATACAGCTCTGATTCAAAGTTTTGAATTATTGAAGTGTAAAAATTTCCGTTACCTTCGTTCAAAACTTCGATTATTGATTCTTCCTTATTCAATTCATGTCTTGCCCAGATTTTCAAAAGTAAATCTTTTGAAGGAAACGATTTTGCTGGAGGATATTGAATTAACGGTTGAGGACCAGTAGATTTATTCCAATGGATTATAATTATCCTTTCCATATTTATTTCTAGATATTTTATTATTTAAAAGATAAAATAAAATAAGATTTCGACTTGTTTTCTAACTAATTCTAAATTATTCAATTATAATAATATTATTTAAAGATTAGTAAAATTTGAAAAAATATACTACCGATGATAACTAAAAAAGGTTGGTATATGCTTGTTCAATATTTTTTATCGTAATACTACATAAAGATACTAATTCTTCATTATTATAGATTTTACTTTTACTTTTAACATCTTCTAAGATTTTCATAGCGATATGTTTTTCTGTTTTTGTATAACTATCATGGTTATCTTCAAATAACAGCTGGAACTCTTCTTTTAGCCATTCTAGGTCTTCTTTCATCATTTTTTTCAATACTTGGTCGTAATTTTCTGGGAGCTTCATTCTTTTCTATAATATTGTGTATTACTATTAATTTAGTAAACTGAATTTAGAAATTTAAAATTACGGCTTTATAAGAAAAAGGATAGTTAATGAAACGAACAAATCTATCTATCTACTTATAAATATTTACTAATTGATAACTGAGATGTAAACTCCCACTTTAAATTAATTATTAACTCTTCTCAGGCTATACCGAGTTATAACTTTAGACAGTTGGATAATCAATTGGATATTCCCATTTGAGATTGCGCGATCAAGCTTTTTAAACGAATTTGAAAGGATTTCTGGAGAGATCTTATTAGTTAAGGTGTATTCTTTATCATATATCGATTTCATGTAGTAACTTAAAAAAAGGATAAAAAAAAATTGGTGTAATACTGGCATATTATTATTTAAAAAATCAAATAACAAATTCGAAATTACTCAAAGCATTCATTTGGATACTGTAGAAGGCGATCGTCGATATTCGTATTTACAAGCTTCAATATTTCGGTTCCAAAAATTTTCGATAAAATTTTATTCATTTTAACTCCCCCTTCATAAGAGCGGCATCTTTCGTGTAAAATGTGAAGACATTTACCCAACTTTGATTCAACATCTTCAATAAAAATCGCAACTTTTGATTCTAGCGATTTGGATGGCGATTTGTTTAATAGAAATACTACTTTAAACGAATTGTCCGAAAATATTCCACCTATTAGAAAACCCTCCTTAAATTTTATGGATAAAATTTCACCTACTCTCAATTCAGTAAGCGCAATTTGATCAAGGGCAGAAAGAAAACCTCCGAAAATAGTGTCATCAATATCTTCTGAGATAAAACTCATCTCAAAAATGTTCATACCACTCTCGCGGTGTTGAATCAAAACCTTTTGAATGGTTTCAATATCCTGGTTAATAATAAACGGTTCAGTTAAGAATTTTTGAAGTTCTTTCATAGAATTTTTTAAAACCTTGAATAATCTCTGAGGGGGTTCGCTTATATCATCATTTTCTAAAACTGTCCAATTTAAGTCGTTAATCAAATCTGATGCGGCTCTTCCACTATTTTCTACAATACCTACTTGTGCCCCAAATGTAATAGCTAAATGGAACTCAAACTCTGCTATTCTTCCTCCATTTATTCCGATTAGCTTTACTTTATTTGGCTCTATTCCAGATTTATATATATCATACCAATATTGGAGAGATTCAAGAACAGTAAAATCCTTACCTTTTGTTGTATATATTTGAGAATTCCGTTTATCAATCTCAACATTACTCGGTAAATGGCTTGGTATATATCCGATTGTTCTAATGGTGTTAGAATACTCTTTTTGAATATCGCCAACAAAGGCAGATATACCGGATTTAGTACCTCCACCAATTACTGTACATTCGAAGTTTTTAAAGCCTCGTATTATATTGTCTCTGTACTTCTGCAAGCTTTTCTCAATCCTTTCATCTGTACCTCCCGCAATAATCACTACTGTATCGCAAGAGTGCTTTTCCATGTGATCAAAAGTCTCACTAAGCCTTTTATCTGCTAATTCTTTAGATTCTTGATTTTTATTTGGATGAAATAAGATACCTAAATAAAGTAGAGCTCTAATGTATTCGATTCCGGTTAAATGTTCATAAACATTTTTTAACCCTTCTAGCGTGTTTAATGTCGTTTCTATCATCCATATATCGGGACTAAATCTTATCGCTTTAAGATAATAATCTAAACTCTCGAAAATTCTTCCTAAAAATAAGTTAAAGAGACCAACATCGAAAAACGCCCAAGGGATATCAACCATTACTTCAATTTGCCTTAATCTTTTTTCAATACCGTTTTGTATCATATCGCGACTATTATCCACAACCGATAAATCTCCTTTTTTTTGAATCATCAAGATAAGATAATTCCCCAGTGGATAAGGTTCTCCAGGATTGTGTTCTAACGCAAGTTTGTAGTATTTCAACGCTTCATCTAAATTGTTCTGCTTTCTATAGGAACCAGCTAGGGTTGTACACGCGTCGTGGTCTTTTGGATTTCGGTTAACAGCAGTTTTTAGGTGAGACTGGCCCCTTTTGTAATCTTCTCCGTGAGGATTGTTTTTGAATTTAATGTAACTACTTATTCCTAAGTCCCTCAAAATTCTTGCCATTTTTAAATCTGGAGCAGTTTTCCATTCTTCTGTTTTTAAAATTTCGTAAAAAATCTCAATTGCTTTGTCAAATTCATTAATAGTCATGGCAAGTTTGGCAATTCTATATGCAATATCAATATTCTTTTTATTAGCGGCGTAAACTACCTCCAATCTCTCGATTTCATCTCGAATTCTTTCTTGATCCATGTACGCGCCATACACAGATTCATAATTTCTCATCTTTTCTGTAATCTCGTTTAGTGCGCTGTCACCGATTTCTAACAAAGCTGCCACTCGACTTAATTCTTGGACATACAAACTAGGGACTTTAAAACCGCTCCGATTTAGTATGTTATATTGATTTGCAGCCCATCCATGGCTTAAGAATGTCCGAACCTGAAACTCCGCCTTAAGAGCGTAAATTTCATCTGGAATTTCCAAATTTAGTCTATCGTATAACAATAAGCTTGGAAGCAGTTGGACAATCAAAATCCTTGAACCGTACCAAAAATCTGAGATTTTCATGTTTTCAATGTCTTTTTCGCTGAATTCGTCGACAACAATGAAATTTTCTCGAATTATTTCACAAACTTCATTTAATTCGTCGAAATTTGGCAAAATAATCCGCATACCACATAAGTCATTAATTTCATTAATCGGATTAATGTAATTCTTGTCTGGTCTTGACATTTTATTTGCAAAACTTGATATAGTCTTCGTTCTACCCTTTATTACGAATTCCGAAGAACATCCTTCCACTAAATTCTTCAATATATGTTTTAATAATGTTTCAAACTGGTTGTAAAGAGGTCTTGCATCTTTAAACTGACTTATTTGATCTTCATAAAACTTTTTAAGATCAGGCTCCATAAGTTCATCACTTAATTTCTAAACGATAATCTTTACCATATTGAATCTCGGTCAATGATTATTTATGGTACAATTTATTATTTAAAACTTTTTCAATGAAAAGTGAGTGATTTAAAAAAAAGGTCTTTACTAGAGCTTATTGAGATTGTTTCTTTTGCTTTCTTTCCCAATATATACTGTAAAGATAATATAATCCAAACCCAACTATAAATACAATTGCTATTATTAACAGAACTGTATTAAAGAGAGCTGCCTGACTGGCAAATTGATCAGGATCGAGATCATTAATGTTGATAGGAGGTTGAATACCTAAAGAAAATCCTAACCAAGCGTAAAAGAAAGCGCGAGGTATTGAACCTATTGCAGTACCTAGCGTGTATTTTTTCACATCCATATCAACTAACCCCGAAGCGTAAGAAATTGGATCAAAAGGGATAAATGGGAGCAATCTAGCAACAATAATTATACCTGTCCCATACTTGTGTATCAATTCATCTATCATTGAAAGGGCTTTTTCTCCAACAAATTTCTCTGCAAGAGGGCGCCCTCCTTTCTTACTTATATAATAACATAATACACCAGCCGCAACGGAACCGATAGAACCCATGATTCCTCCCAAAACAAAACCATATATCATTCCGGTTGCCAATAGCACCACTTCAGAGGGAATTGGAGCGATTATCCCCTGAAGACCCATTATTACAACGAATAGAATAATTCCAATAAAACCTAATAGATAGATAGGATTTACAACCCATTCTACTACAATTCTATACAGAAGCGTATCGTCGATAAATACTAAGTAATAAAACAAATAACCGCTAAGCCCAATGATTAGAATAAAGACTATAATATAAACTATAGTCTTTTTATCGTATTGAGAGAAATCGAACAAATTTTTAAAGTACTTTTTCAATTTTACTCTAAACGATTCTTTCACATCAGATTCAACATCAATTTCTTCGTTATTTTCCATGTTAGCCGATTGTAAGAATATTCTTTGGTTTTTGTATTAGTAATATAAATTAGAATAAAAACTATTATAGTTATAATTATGAAAGAAATAATTCAAAATGTATACCATGTAGGAGATTCCGGTTGTTCTGTTTTTTTAGTTGATACAAAAAGTAACGATGGGTTAGTTTTAATAGATTGCGGAATGAGTGTTTCAATGCTTAAAAGTATCAAAACATTAAAGTTCAATCCATTAGACATAAAACACTGCATATTGACTCATTTTCACATTGACCATATAGCTGCTTGTTATGAGTTTAAGCAATTTAACCCTAATGTTAATTATTACGCTCACGAACTCGATGCAGATGCTATAGAAGAAGGAGGACACAACACAGAAACTGCTGCGTCTTGGTATGGTGTTAAGTATAAGCCAATAAAACTTAAAAAGCGCTTAAAAGAAAAGATTGAAATATTAAAGCTTGGAAATTTAGATTTTAAGTGCATTCATACTCCAGGGCACACTCCGGGTTCTATATCAGTTTTGATTGAAACTTCTGAAATGAAGGTTCTATTTGGTCAAGACATTCATGGTCCTTTTATGAGCAGTTTTGGTTCCAATCTCATGGATTATCAAAATTCGATGAAATTCTTACTAGAACAAAATCCCGATATATTATGTGAGGGACACTATGGAATTATCTCCCCTGTTGAAGAAGTACAGAAGTATATTAGATACCATATGAAACAAAATAGACCGTAAAGTTAAATTTCTTAAATTAAATTATCATTCAGCAACTTGTTTTAAGCTTAAGAGTCTGAACTTAAAGGCTTAGAAACAATTTTAGGGATGGGTTCATTAGCCTTAATCATTTCCTTTATTAAGGCGAGAGATAATTCTATTCTCAAGTTTTTATAGTTAGGATTAGCTACGAGGTTATTTTGTTCATACGGGTCGTTCTCTAAATCGTAAAGGAAATCTTCTTGATATAACTTACTTCTTGAATCTATAAATCCTTGTTTTTTAGGAGCACATACCGAATACTTCCATTTAGATGTCCTAATTGCGCGACCTACTTGAGCTTCACTGATCTGTACAAAAATTTGCTGTGGCCAATCTTCGTTCTTATCGTACAATATATTAAGAATTGATCGCCCTTTCATATATTCAGGTATTTTAACTCCTGCTAAATCTAAAATGGTCGGAGGTAAATCAACTAAGCTTATAAGCTCATTTACCACTTTTTTACGGTGGAAGTCAGGGATTTTCATAATTAATGGGATATGAATTGACGAATCGTGGCAAGAACGCTTGTACTCTACGCATCTTGTTTGAAAATGACAACCGTGGTCACTGGTATATATAATAATCGTATCATCTACTAAGCCTAACTCCTCCAATTTGTCGTAAATCCTTATAAAATTGAGATCTATGCTATTACAACACCCAAGATAATCGGGATAATGTTCTTCCCAATCCCCTTCATTTCCCTTCAGATCATTTGGAATCGCATAATGTTTAAATTTAACTTTAGAATTATACGGACCGAGAAATTTTCGCAAATCGTTTTGCTGATGAGGTTCAAGATACGAAAGAAAAAAGAAAAATGGCTTAGTAGCGTTTTCTAAATATTTAAGGGCAAAATCTGTTAAACAATCCACCCTATACCCCTCAAATGTAACCTTGTTCATTTCTGTATTGAAAAGATGTCCCTTAAAAGGGTGGGAAGTGAATTCTAGAAGATCTGAAGCCAGCCAATAATCCTCATAACCTCCCCGCCTTTCTGGGGGTATCGCACTTCTCGTGTAATCGAATTGTTTGCTTTTCTCGTAAGGTTTTCCTATTGTGCTTGCTAAATGCCACTTTCCGATGTAAGAAGTTTCATAACCCTCATCTTTAAGAAAATGAGCAAGAGTTTTCGCTTCAAGCGGTAAAGCAATGCCATTTCTAAAACATCCTGTCTCAGTAGCATACATTCCTGTCTGAATACAAGAACGCACAGGACCACACACAGGTTGACATGTAAATGCATTTGAAAAAAGAATTCCATCTTTAGCTAACTTATCCAAATTAGGAGTTACTTCGAGTTCCTGACCATAGCAGCCACAAGTATCGTGTCTTTGTTGATCAGTTAAAATAAACAAGATATTTGGTTTTTTCAAGTCAATTCGGTGAATCTTTGTTTGATTTATAACTATATTTAATATTATTTGTCATATCTAATAATTGATATCGAACTTTATTGGGGAATTGTACATATGGAGAAAATGAATTTCGCACTAAATAATCGGGATTCAATTTATTAAGTTTAAATTCACCTAAAAGGGTCAGGATGCTCTTTTAAATAGTCGTCTAAATTTGGAGCATTCACATCTCTGTTAGAAATAATTGCATTATCTACTTTCCAGTCGATTGCAATAGTAGGGTCGTTCCAATACACTTCCTTCTCTAAGCTTGGATCGTAGTAATTATCTACTTTATATTGAACTTCTGCAATGTCAGAAAGTACGCTATATCCATGAGCAAATCCAACAGGAATATAAAGCTGTAGGAAATTTTCTGAAGTCAGTTCACAACCATACCATTTTTTAAAGTTTTCTGAATTTGGTCGTATATCTACAACAACATCCCATATGCGTCCTAGACTACATCTTATTAACTTTATTTGACCAGGTAGAAGGGAAAAATGTAATCCTCTTACCGTGTTACGCTTAGATCGTGTGTGGTTGCCTTGTAGAAAATTTGTCATGAATCCTAATTCTGAATACTTTTTATAAGAATAGGATTCAAAAAAGAAGCCTCTCTTGTCTTTAAAAACATCTGGCTCAATTATAAAGACTTCTGGAAAGAGAGTTGAAATTTTCTTCATCATTTTATTATTAATTATCAATGCTAAAAAAGAATTTACTTCTTATTACTCTTCCCTGTAATCTCTTCGATATCACACCGCATTATACATACATTTACGTAAGAATCGTCGTTCTTTAATACCTTTTCTCTAATTGGATCTGGATGTTCTTCGAGATGATTTAAGAGAACAGTCAATCCATGCTTTTTTTCGGTTAAATCATCTATTATTTTCAATATACCAATAAAAACAATAGAACGATATGAATGGCTGCATTGACCCTTAAGGTATCCGTTATCCTCAATTATCGTTCCACAAACTAACGGATTTTTTGAGATGTAATTAAACTTCAATCCTTTAGTAGCGGTGTGAAAGTAAAGAGAATTTGCCTCCTTATCATAACCGTAGGATAGAGTAACGACATAGGGATTTGAGTCAACGCTTAAGGCAAGGGTTAAATATTTCCCGTTTCTAACGATTTCGTACAATTCTTCCTTATCTTTGATTTCTCTTTCTTGTTTGTGCATCTTGTAGTTTGAAATCACGAATAATCACCTTAGCTGTAAATTTTGTATTTTCTAATACCTTGATAGAATATAACAACAAAATTTATCAGCGTTAATAAATGCTTACGATTAAGGAATATATAAATTTCAGAGATTTCGTTATTGATGATTTTTGAAGACTGGCACACCCATCACGATAGATGTAGACACGCTTCTGGAACATTGAGGGAATACGTTGAAAAAGCTATTGAATTACAATTAAGCACCATTGGATTAAGTACCCACTTTCCATACGGATATTTAGACAATTTAAACGGAATTCCTTACAAGGAATACGCGATGGATTTATCTGAGCTAGACGAGTTTTTTAATAACGCAGAATCCTTACGTGAGGAGTTTGTAATAGATATTAAAGTTAAAATTGGATTCGAAGTTGATTTCTTTGAAGATAAAGAACCTAAATTGAATTATTACTTAAATAAATATCTTCCTCGTTTAGATTACATAATAGGCTCAATTCATATGCTTAAGTTGGATTCGGGTTACTTTCCTTTGGATGATTCAAGATATCTTAACTTTTATGAAGTCATCGGAATAGACGAGATCTACACGCTCTATTTTCAAAAACTTCAAAAAATGCTCCAGTCACCTGTGTTTGAATTTGATATCGTAGGACATTTCGATTTACCAAAGAAATTCAAACTAAAGCCATTATCTAGCGATAATGTACAAAAAGAAATTCAGAAAACCTTGAAACTAATCAAAGAAAAAGACAAAGTTATAGAAATAAATACGAGTGGTTTAAGAAAAGCCGCTAAAGAACAATATCCTAGCTTAAAAATTATCGAGCGAATGTACGATTGGGATATTCCGATAATACTAGGGTCTGATAGTCATAATCCTGAGGAATTAGGATACGAGTTCATACAAATGATTCAGAAATTGAAAAAGGTTGGGTATACTGAGCTTCAATCATATTCCAAACGAAAAAGAACCTCAATTAAAATTTAAGTGATGTTAATAAAAAATGGAAGGAAAAGATAAGTGTGAAATTTGTGGCGCAGAACTAATGTACGCTTTAAACCAGAATGAGATTTTAAATTTGAAATGTGAAATTTGTGAACAAGATTTCGATGCAAATACCTATTGTATAAATAAACATTATATATGCGATAATTGTCATTCCAAAGACCCGAATTCTGTAATTGAAGACATTTGTCTCAGTACTAAAATTAAGAATCCGTTCCATTTAGCTGATCTTATTATGAAACATCCTAAATTCAAGTTATACGGTCCAGAGCATCATGTGCTAACTCCCGCAGTTATTTTAATTACTCTTAGAAATAATAATGTAAAAAAACCTACAGGAGAAGAGATTACAGTATTTGAAATTAAGGAAGCAATACGACGAGCGTCCAAGATACCCGGAGGTTGGTGTGGCTTTTATGGTTCATGCGGAGCAGGAATGGGGTCTGGCGTAGCGATTAGTGTTTTTACCGGAGCGACTCCAGGGAAAGATATTCCACGCTCTATGGCGAATAGAATGACATCTCGTTCGCTCTCTAGAATAGCGGATAATTTAGAGCATTGTTGTAAGCGCTCAGTAAAGATTTCGATATGTGAAGCTTTAAACTTCTTTAAGGAAGAATTTGGGATTTATTTAAACTACGAACCATCAAGTTGTAGCTTTTCGAGCGTTAATAATAAATGCGAACACGAAAAATGTCTCATGTTTCAATCTTAAAATTTTTTAAAACTACTTTTAAATTATCAAGAGATTTGGAAATCTAATTATATTTCTTTACGTACGCTCCTTAATTCTTAGAAACTATAAACAATAGGTATATTTTTCCGTGGTTTCTCTAAATAAGTATCATCGGGAGGAATCTCATTACCTTCAGAAGAAAGCTCCATTGTAAATCGAAAAGAAAGCAAACTTTCGGTACATAGGTTGGAATGAACAAAAATAATCCAAGAATTACTAATAACCAAAAGTAATATTGAGTTTTTTTCATGTTTCACTCCAGATTTTTTCAATATATATTTTTATTCAGAGTATAAATTTATAGTTGTTGAATGTTTTAAATTAAAATTGCTTCTTCTTCTAATTTTTGATCTATTTCAAGTTTCTAAAGATCTATTTTTTATTACAAAAAGTTTTAAATACCAAATTGAGCTTTCTTATAATGGCCTATCTGGTCGGAGAAGTTTGACTCCTCAATACCCGAGAGCTCTGGTGTTTCAAACAAAGTAATTTATTAGTCTGAAATATAGCTTTATTTTAAAATTAAATTAAAAAAAGGTGATAACAATTTTTGAACGTATGTTTGATAAAGCTAAAGTTGAAGAAATTCAAAATAAATATGCAGATGTAAAACTTGATGATTTTCAAAATGAACTTGCAACAAAAATAGCTGAACTTTTATCCCAGTCAATTCCATTGAGTAAAAGGGCATTGAAAGGTTTTATCATTTTCTCATTCCGAGATTGGCAAAAGAAGCATAATGCATTCTTTGCAGATATAAATAAACCAAGTATACCATTAGAAGAAAAACTTAAAATATCAGAAGAGATTAATGCGATTCTAATAGAGAGACTCACGTCAGTTTTAAGAGATGCAAAATACAAGGAGAAATTAATAGAAGGACTTAAAATAAAGGACACGATGTTGAAGGATATACTCAGAAAAGGACTAGGTTAAAAAAGTTGGAACATTAAATTATTAATTCGAATCCATCATGAGCAGAAAGAGTGGATTTAGATATCTGTTTAACTTTAGCTACAGCCTTCCTTCGCGACTCTAAAATTGGAAATAAACTGGCATCGAAATGTGAAAGTATCAACATTTTAATATTATATTTCCGTGCTATAGTGGCAATTTCTTCAGGTTTTAAATGTGGCAAAATTTGGAACGCTTGCATATTATACGCCATGGGGAGACATGGCAATGTTTTATGAAAGTTTTGTTTCTGCAAGTGGTTTATATGAGTTAGGAAATGTTATATCAGGTGGTAAGCATATTAAAAACATGTCAGGCACGATACAGATTAAGAAAATGACAAATGAAGATAAAGAATGAAAACAGGTAAAGGAAATAAAACTTTTTTGAAAGGTATCAGATTCAAATATTTCATATATATAACTTAGGTATTCTTGACTAGATTTTATTTTATACGAACTATTCCAGGAACAAAATATAATGCAGGAACTAAGAAGAAGCAAGCTAGAGAAATGTAGACATTTACAAATGAAAATAAGATCGATAAGGCATAGATATAGATAAATATTCCTGGAATACTATGTTTAGATCCCAAAATTTTTATGGACTCATCATCAACTTCAAGAAATTTGTTACATATTGTATATGCTCGTAAATTTTAAAAAGTTAGTGAGCTAGTGAGTGAATAAAAACCATATATCATGACGGGAAATTGATCTGTAGGATGATCACCAAGAAAAGCTGTCGGAAATGAGATAAAACAAATTGTTAACAAGAGATGGTTATTTACCCAAACGGTCCAATAGTAACAGTATACACATGGCGGAAAAAGTAATGATGATTAACCTAATATATAGAAACCATTATAAAAGAAAGAATAAAACTAATATATTTCGGAATAAGTACCATCATTGTTTATTTAAAAATTTATCCTTCATTCTATCTATTTAGTTATAAATGAATTAGCAATTATTTTGAAAACTCACAAAAAGATACTCCAATTATTTTTAGTATTATGAAACGAAAACAGCACCACAGTGAGGACATTGGACATAAATACCCCTTCTGCCAATGCTTACGGCTCTATATTCTCCAACTTTAAACTTTTTCTTACATTGAGGACATTTAATCTTCTTCCTTGGTTTTTTCTTACCAATTATCAAATAATTTAAACCAATCATAATCGTACAAGTTAATAAGAGTTCTTCTGATAAATACTGTAATATTCACGAAAAAGGAGTTTATAAGTGCGTAGGGTGTGGGGAATCGCTTTTAGATTCTGAAACTAAATTCGAGTCGGGATCGGGATGGTCAAGTTTTTACCAACTACTAAAAAGTGAAAATATCGAAGAGCAGACAGATACAAGTCATGGAATGATTCGGACAGAAATTCTATGCAAGAAGTGTAGTGATCATTTAGGACATTTATTTAACGACAGTCCTAAGCCAACAGGAAAAAGATTTTGTATTATTTCGATATCACTTGATTTCGATAATGAATATTGATACAAGAACATTTTAATTAGACTCACCATTTTTCGTACTAATTTTTTTCTAATAATAATATTTGTTTGGGTATAATGAGTAAATCACCTAATTCTTCCAAGAAAAAGATGGATAAAAGACTTTTCATCATATTTATTGTAATGTTTACAGAAATCTTAGGTTTTAGCATACTATTGCCCGTGCTACCTTTTTTGGGGTTATCTCTGGGTCTAAATGCCTTAGAAATATCTATAGTGTTAAGTCTCTTTAGTATCTGTCAGTTATTCTCTGCTCCGATAATAGGCAAGTTAAGTGATAGATACGGTAGGAAACCTTTGCTTTTGACAAGCCAGTTAGCTACATTTGCTGGATTTATGCTTTTAGGATTTGCAAACGCAGTATGGATATTAATTCTAGCACGAGTTGTAGATGGATTATTAGGAAGCAACTTTACCGTCAGTCAAGCATACATTAGTGATATTACTGAGTCAAAAGACCGAACTAAAGTTTTTGGTTATTCTAGTGCTGTTTTTGGCGCAGCTCTTATATTTGGCCCACTTATTGGAGGAGTTTTATCAACAATTAATTATTCAACACCAATGTTTCTCGCAGCGGGAATTAGTTTGATATCAATAATCCTAATGATCTTTTATATAACTGAGTCATTAGAGGTAAGAGTGGAAAGCGTTAAACTTAGATCAGAGGATATTGTTCCAATACAAGATGTAAAACGGTTTTTTAAGGACTCTAAAATTAGAGGTATTATTGTCATTTTTTTTATTTACAATCTCGGATTTTTTCTATTTATGTCAACTTTTTCTCTATTTGCTGAAAAGCAAATAAACATTGGATCATTAGAAATAGGATTTCTACTGACTTGGATGGGTGTACTTCGGGTATTTTTTCAAAGTGTTTTATTTACTCCTATACAAAAAAAAATTGGTGAGGATCTTACATTAAAAATAGGTGTCTTGACAATGATTATACCAATGGTAATCTTAATTTTTACTACAACTTATTGGATTATTTATATCGCATTTTTATTTTTAGCTTACGGGACAGGAGTAAGTCGACCGATATTAACCTCGAAGTTATCAAAAAGTGTTGAAAGAGAAGAAATGGGTAGCGTAATGGGCGTAAATAATTCTTTCGGCAGTATAGCTCAAATTATTGCCCCTATTGTAGGTGGAGCTATTCTATTATATCTTCCCTCACAGTTCCTTCCTTTTAGTTCGGGATTAATTTTACTATGTATTTTACTGTTATGGCATTGGGGTATTACTAAACCAAGCAAATTTGATGGAGAAATTAATAAAGTAGATACGCAGTAGATTTAAAATTCAATCAGAAATTTTAATAGAACATTTTTACATATTCTCCCGCTATACGGAAAAATTAGGAAAAAGAAGAGGACGATAAAGAATTAAACAATTTAATATGAATACTATAAATACATATAAAAGCCAATATTATTCAACATGAATATTATAAAGGAGCTCTCAGTGAGAAACGGTGAGATAGAGATGTGGAAAAAGAGGCTATAGACGGTGATGCAGAAGTGGAAATATATTTTGGTTAATAATTTAATTACTCTATTATTTAAGAAAAATTTTCGATGAATAATATAACTTTAAAGTATCAAACCATAGTTTCTGCTCCTATAGAGGAGGTTTGGGAATGGGTTACATCCTTAAAAGGAATACAAAAAGAGATGTTGCCGTATTTCAAAATGACAGCTCCCAAAGGTATTAAAACTATTGATGATGTTAAAATTGAGCTAGGGAAACCCTTATTTCGTAGCCATATTTATTTGTTTGGTTTTTTACCAATTGGCCATGACGATATGACACTCATAGAATATACAGAAGGCAAAGGATTTATAGAACAATCCTCCATGAGTTCAATGGAACTGTGGCGACATCAGAGAAACATAGAAAATGTTGAGCTAGGAACAATGATTACCGATACATTAACATTCAAACCTCGACATGCTTCAAAGCTGATTAGTAAGTTTTTACAACGTGTATTTCGCCACCGTCATAAAGTTCTTAAAAATGAATTTGGTGAAAAAGACACACTTCACAGTCATGCTAAAGAGAATTAAATTAAATAATAAAAATAATAATAAAAAATTAAATTATTAAATGAAATAAGTAAAGTAAATGATTCAAGAGTGTAATGACACTAAAGATAAGCTTTCTTCAATTTTAAGTGAATACCGAAGCGTAGAAAAAAAGAAACTAATTCTATCGTTAACCATTACTTTAATTATTATGGTTTTAGAACTAATTGGAGGGCTTATAATAAATAGTTTGGCTTTAGTTAGTGATGCAGGACATATGTTTACACACGCATTTGCTATAATAATTGGGATTATTGCGATTCTATTAGCACGAAAACCTCCTTGTCACCATAAAACATATGGTTTATATCGAGCCGAGGTATTAGCAGCTTTTATTAATGGCTTGTTTCTTCTTTTTGTTGTCGTGATGATTATCATCGAGTCTTTTGAGCGTATTCTTAATCCTACGGAAATAAATGGAGTTATAATGTTAGTTTTAGCAATTCTAGGGCTTATTGCAAATGTAACAAGTATAATAATTCTTCAAGGAAGCCCCAAATCAGATTTAAATATTAAAAGTGTGTTTTATCATATGTTTGCTGATGCAATAGCATCAGTTGGAATAGTGATTGTAGCGTTATTCATAATTGTCAATCCTCATTGGATACTCCTCGACCCGATAATAAGCATTGGCATTTCTATTGTTATTTTAGTATGGGCTATTGGCGTTCTTAAAGGATCAATTAGGATTCTATTGGAAATGACCCCTAAGGGATACAATGCTGATATGATATCTAAAGATTTAAAAGCAGAATTTCCAGAAATTTCAGATTTATTTACTCTTCACCTATGGACTATAACTTCTGGTATGATAATATTTTCTGCCCATATAAAGATACAAGATAAGAATTGGACAATTTTAGATCAAGAATCTTTTATTGAGAAAGTAAATAAATTTTTGCGTGAGAAATATGAAATTGTTGAGTCCACTCTTCAATTTACAGTTCAAAATGAACCACAGATGTGTTATTTCAGATAATATCCTGAACAAAACTTCAAGTTTTTCCTCATTTTTTGATTTAACCTCCAAATTATTTGAGGAAATTATTCATAAGGAGTTTATTTTATTTTTATTCTCGCAGAAATTAGGTGAAAAGAGGAATTATTAAATAATATAGAAGCAAACTAATATCAAATAAAACAAAGGGAATGTAATCTCAATTTTAAGGTGGAATATATGGATATTGATGTAGTTAAACTCAGAGAAGAATTTAAGGATTCTCATCTTACCTTCAAAACTTCTGATGGAAATGTACTATTTATAAGGGAATGGAAAGCATCAACACCTTCTAAAACATCTATTCTCATTTTTCATGGAATAAAGGCTTACAGCGAACCTTATAACGATATGCTAGCAACTCCATTGGCAAAAACCGGATATCAGATTTATGGATTGGATTTAAGGGGGCACGGGTTATCTGATGGAAACAGAGAAGATCTACCCAGTAAGGAGAAGCTTATTAAGGATTTATGCGAAACTAATAGCTTTTTAAAAGAAAAATGCGAGAAACTAATTGTATTAGGTCATAGTTTAGGAGTCGTCACATCTATCATCGCAACTAATCATTGCTTGGATAAATTTGATGGCTTAATTCTTCTTAGTGCTGGTAGAACAGTGCGAGAAGGAGTGTAAAACAAGCCTTCCTTAGGAACGCCTCTTAAGGTCTTATTCAGTTTGATATTTTCCTCGAGTAAGCCGGTATTAGCTTATTATTGAGATGGTATCACTGGTCTTGACGATCCATTGAGGACATTTAAATACGCGATACTGTTCATGCGGATCTTAAACGCTAAAGCCCTATCTTTTCCAAATAATTTAGAAATTCCTGTTCTTGTAGGTGTTGGAGATCAAGGCGAGATTTTTGAGGTTGCTTCTTCAAAAGCGTTATAAGAGGAAGTTCCTAACAATAACAAGGAATTTATGGTAGTAAAAAGAGCGAAAAACGCTGAATTTCCAGAAGGCTCTTGGAGTAAACTTATTGAATGGTTAAAAACGAATTTTAAATAGATACCTTATTTGATTTGCACCATCCCAAATTGAAAAATGTTCTGGCTAAAAGGATATACCATATTACTCCCCCTATAGTATCCAGGAGTGATAAGATAACTCCTATAACGAGAATGAAGAAGCCAAAACCGGTTAGAGAGAGGATAAATCCTATGTAAGTGGTTGATTTGCTAAATATTTTACTCCGTATCTTTTGAAGAGAACTGATGGTACAGGATAAGTTAAAAAAATGTTAGCCAGCATCCGCTTAGTCCCACCGAATAGTGCGCTAAGTACCATTCCTACCTCTAGATATTAATCCTTATTCAAGAATTTTAAAATATCTTCTTGCAGCTTTTTTCTATTAGCCATACTGAGGCTGTGTCCGTATCCTTCATATATGATTAATTGTGTATTTGGGATTCCTTCGGCAGTTGCTCGCACATCGCCCACATCGTAACCTATGTCTGTTTCTCCGCTCAGAATTAGAGTGGGAGCTTTAATCTCCTTTAACC
>JAHPYY010000022.1 GCA_019058515.1 Promethearchaeota archaeon | reverse complement strand
TTACGATAGTATATACGAACGGATATACCTTCGTATATACTTTTTAAAAATATTTCTTTAACACCTCTAAAATCCACTCATCTATATTTTTGTATTTTGAGATGTTTTTTAGATATTTAAGCCAATCTGGCCAGAGCTTCTTGCCAAATTCTTTAACACCCATATAATCAAAAGCCATCTCCCATTCAGGCCATTTTAGTTTTCTAATACCAGCTTCGTTTTCGCAAGCAGCTTGTAATAAAATGGCTAATATTTGTTCTATGGCATCTTTAAAGGTGTATTTATGTTTAGAAATTTTCTCTTTATGTTGCTCGATAATTTTATTAATTTCCTTACTTTTATACCATGCTGGATCTTCCAAAATAATATGAGCTAATTCATGACAAATACACATCCAAATATAAAAAACTTTATTATTAAAATCAGCATAGATAGTATTACCTTTAAATCTAGCCTCCATTTTTAAGGATTTATGTTGGAGTACGATGTTTGTCCTCAATCTTCTTCCTGTAAATCTTTCTAATATTAAAATGGGATTATGTTTCTTGATGAAATTTAACAAATCCTTTTGCTTTTTATTGAATTTTTTGGGGATTTTAATCTGGATTACGGGCATATAAATAGTTTACAAAATTAGGATAGGGTTGTAAAATAAATAAGAATGACCATATTTAAAAATATTAATTACAATTAATGACATGAGAATTATTAATAAAAAAACTCTACCTTTATCTCTTCATATCTATAAAAATTTAAAACGAGATGATTCTTTAATGAAAAGACCGAAAAACAACGATTTTAAAATACCGAAATATGATCCTCAAAAACATTCTCAACTCATAGCAAAGAATAAATATTTCCAAGCATTAACAATCTTAAGACACTATTTAAAGATTGTATCTGATGATTATCTTGGTTGTATCTTAAATGCAAAAAATGTTGATTTATTTATGCTAACTTCTTCCGTATCTTCACCTCTCGGATTAGGGTCCGACTCTAAACCTGTGCGTATTAAGTTTGGAAACTTAGAAACTTTTTTGACAGATTCTTCGCAATTTGGTCTTGAACCTTTGCTCATTCAAAATTTTGACAGAGCGTATTGCTATCTCCCTTCTATTCGTGGAGAAAATCCCGATAAAAGACATCTAAATCAGTTCTTTCACTGCGAATTGGAAATGGTAGGGACATTAGAAAAATTAATACCCCTCATAGAAAAATATATAAAAATACTTAGCCGTACTTTATTAGCTTTAACTAACACACTTAACAAAGCAAGTAACAATCCTGTCAAATCAAGAACAGCCTTAAGAAAAATAATATCAATTAAAAAATTTCCCGTAATAGCTTTCGATAAGGCAGTAACAGTGCTTAGTAAATGTGGCTATAAAAAATTAATAAATTCTACTAATCAGGGTAGATGTATAACATATGAAGGAGAAATAAAATTAATAGAAATATTAAAGATAGATACGCCTATATGGGTAAAGTATTATGACCGAAATATGACCGCTTTCTATCAAAAACCAATGCCCCATAATCCAAATAAAACAATAAATGCAGATCTACTGTTTCCTCCCATAATAAACAAAAGTCTTGGTGGCGAAATCGTTGGGGCTGGCCAACGACAGAACAAGCCAAAAGAAATTTATGAATCATTAAGGCGCCAAGGAATATCATCTAAACCGTATGAGTGGTATATAGATTTAAGAAGGATGACCAATTATAGAACGACCTCGGGATTTGGTTTAGGAATTGAGCGTTTTATTGCGTGGGCTTTAGCAAAAGACGACATAAAAGATGTTATACTATATCCGAGACTAAAAAATATATCAACACTTCCATAAAATTATGAAAGAAATAATATCCAAAAAACAATTTAAGAAATTTTTTGAGGGTTATGCTCAAAATGTTGATCAATTCGATGAGGCATATTTCTGGAAATTATCAGATATAATAATAAAAAATGTATTAATTAAAGAAATCAAGAAAGAGCATAATTTACATATTCTTGATGCGGGAGGGGGCACGGGGAGATGGTCAATAATATTATTAAGGAAAATTAATGCTAAATATTTAATATACGATCTTTCAGAAGATATGTTAAAAAAAGCCAAATCTAATATAAAGAAGGCCAAAAAAGAACATTTAATAACGACTATGCAAGGTAATCTAGAAAATATGTCAAGAATCAAAAATAATACTTTTGATTACATTATCAGCATCTATAATGTTTTTAGTTTTATCACGAATTTAAATAAAGTATTTTCAGAAATGTATAGGGTTTTAAAAAATAGAGGCAAGCTAATCGTAATGGGCCAAGGAAAATTTAACGCTATTGCTGAAAAAATAAACAGTGGACATCTCCAAAGAAAGGATATTAATTTAATTATTAGTAAAAATAAAGTAAAATGGAAAAAAGACGTTCCTATCCTCAATGTATTCAGCAAAGAATCGCTTGAAACGTATCTAAAAAAAGCCGGCTTTACAAATCTACATTCTTACGGTGTCCCTATTTTCATCGCTCCCGGACCCGAGGATTTTACATTTCCCTATAAAAAAATGAGTGATATATCTATTGCTCTGGAGAAAAAAAGTTTTTTCAATAAAGTTTTAGAAATCGAAACGCAATTTAACTCTCAAGAATCTCTAATTGATAGAGGTGTGAATATAATCTCTGTTGGGCTAAAATCAATTTAAAAGGTATTGAAGCAATGTCGCTTATCATCCCCAAAAAACTAAAAAAAGGAGACACCATAGGACTTATCAGCCCGTCTGCAGGATTGGCGCCTTTTGCTATGCATAGAATCGATAAGGCGGTCCAAACACTTCAAGAATTAGGATATAAAGTTAAAATTGGTAAACACGCACTAAAGAATGCCGATTATGTATCTGCCTCCCTAGAAGAAAGATTAGAAGATATACACTCAATGTTTAAAGACCCAGAAATTAAAATGATTATGTGTACTATAGGCGGCAATCATAGTAATCAGCTTATTAAATATTTAGACTATAATCTCATCAAAGAAAATCCCAAAATATTTATTGGCTATTCTGATATAACAGTATTACATTTTGCAATTCAATCGCAAACAAATCTTGCTACTTATTATGGGCCCTGTGCGATGACTCAATTTGGTGAATATCCTAAGATATTTAATTATACTCTAGAATATTTTAATAAAGCATTAGTGAAAAACCAATTTATAGATGCTTATGAGGTGAAACCCTCTAAAATATGGACCGATGAGGTTTTGAATTGGTTTGAAAAAAGGGATTTAGAACAAGCTCGACAATGTAATAAAAATAAAGGCCATGAATGGGTGCTTACCGGAAAAGCAAAGGGAAAAATAATAGGAGGAACCATTCCTTCAATAAATCATTTAGCGGGTACAAAATATTGGCTCGATCCAAAAGACAAAATATATTTTATAGATGTACCTGAAAGTCATAATATTAATAAGGGGTTGCCACTAAGTGACGTTGATTCATATTTTGCCGACCTTGATAATTTGGGTTTATTTAATTCTATAAAAGGATTGATTATTGGAAGGCCTTATAGATATACAAAGGAAGAAAGTATTGGACTTAAAGATGTAATATTAAAATATGCTGGCAAAAAAAAATGCCCCATATTATTTAACGCTAATATAGGGCATGTAGATCCAATAATTACTTTACAGTATGGTGCTTTGGTAGAGCTAGATTCGGCTTCAAATAAATTTAAAATTTCTACCCGAACATGATTATCTCTTGTAATTTCTACAAAAAAATTCACTTCCGATTCCGCTCGTTAACAATCGTTCTGCTCTATTCTTTAACAACCTTTGCGTCCAATCTGTGAATCCACCATCAACCAAGGGGAATCTGATTTGTTCTCTGTTCTCAGCAGAAATTTTAAAACATAAACCACTATAATATCCTATTCCAGCAATCCTATTTAAATCAAAGCAAAAATCAATATGTGGATATGCCGATTCCAATGGCTCAACTACTTGTCTTTCAATTTTTAATAGGAGCTTCAAACTCTTCTCTATTTTATACTTTCTAACGCCTCTTCTGGGTATCTCTTGAGGATGCTTTACTGTGCTAGGCATATCAATGTTGTATTGACCAAATAAATCAAAAAGTCTACTCTGAGTTCTTCTTCCCAGTTTACGTCGGTCAATCTTATGGAAGTCTATTATGGCCTCTGTAATCCTTATGTCTGATAAAGCAACCGCGATCTTTTGAACAAGATATCCGCTTTCATTAAACAATCCCAGTAAGTCAAGATAGATGCTGATGTGTTTCGTAAGATTTTCTGTCTCAAACTTTTCGAAACCAGCATCCCTACCACCACTAGTACACATTGCAAAAACTCGAAAATGGGGCGTGAATCTTGTCTCCTTTTCAAATTGTTGTAGTCTTACCATTCTATGACTGGTACATAGATTTATAACTTCAAGAGTACGTGGATCCCCACTAAGCATGATTTTTCTCCTCCTCGCACATTCTAATGATAGAGCAATGGTAGAATCAGCTATTACTTCAATATTTCTTACAGCAGATAATACATTTTTCTGACTGATTCTGGAAAGAATTTTATTTATACCTAGTGGTCCGACTGGTGATAATTCAATGGCTTCAAAATCAGAAGGAATTTTTTGATAAATCAGACTATCAAGCTGAATGATTTCTTCTTGGGTAATATCAGATGGTGAGGTAAATCGATTTTCCAAATATTGCTTCATAATGTCTTTAATTTTTAACCGATTAACTCTGTCTTCATAAATTTGAAGCAATAAAGATTGAAGGTCCCTGGGTTCAATCCAGCTTGTCAAAATTTCAAGGAGATTTGGTACATTAGTATTTTTAACGATTCTTCTTAGGATTCTCTGGGTTTTTTCTGATTTAACAAAGGCTTCGCTCTTTGGCTCTCTATTTATTGTCTGACCATTACTTTTTTTAAAAAATCTTTGGCACGCTCTAGTATAAATAAAATTTAAAAAATTTTTGATTTTCAAAGTAAGCCTCCCTTGTCCTCCATAGCTTTACGCGACGGAGGGCTTTGTTTTATTTATTTTGTAAGGTGCACGAAGGTGCTGCCTCGAAGATGAAACCACCTCCATCTTCATCTTCATTATACTCCTTTTAAATAGATTTGTCAAATTTTGGGGGCTGAATTAAGGAATTTTTATCTTCTATTCCTTTTAACGAACTTTACTACCTCTGGAAGAAAATTATTCCAATAATTTACTTGTTTCTTATTTCTGAAATAACTTCCAACCAAATCTTGTAAAAGTTTTTGGTATCTGAATAATTCTTCTTGATATTTGTCACCGCGATATTCATGAATTAAGAATTTTCCAAATTTTAACTTCTCAGATAAAAAACCGTGTGGGCACAGAAGATTAACAATTGCCTCTTTTGTTAATAACGTTTCAGAGACTTCTCCTTTTTCACTTAGTCCAAGCTTTTTTAATTCTTTCTCTGTTTCTCTATGATTGGCTATCTCTGTAAAATGGATGAGTTCATGTAATAAAAGCTCGAAAGAGATAATTAATGGGGTATTAGAATCTCCTATTTCTAATGTCAAACCTCTCTTACCAAGATTAACTCCTCCACCCGTTCCTCTGGGCGTATAAAGAACGAATATCTCTATTTGCCTGGGAACTTTCAGGTCTAAAAATTGCTCGATTTCTTTTACTGCTTGTTGAAAATATTTCTCCCAGTATCTCTTTAGTGCTTTTGTTTTCTGCTTTAAACCCCTCTCTTTTTCTGGCCAAGAGGCTTTAAATTTTTTATCTAATATATCCAAAATTTTCAATATTATCTTTTGTTCCTTATTAGAAATTTGCCCTAAATTATTTTTAACCTTTTTCATTTCTGATTCAAGGAAGAATCTTTCTGTGTTTTTTTCCTCCCATCCATACTTTCTTCTCAGCTTTCGATAACTCGGCAATAAATTTTTTATATCTAAAAATAAATCAGGAAATTCCTGCCTAAAAAATGGTCTACAATGAATATCCCACTCTGAAAGATTGTCCATTAAAAAAAATAAATTGTGAGGATAATAAATATTAAATTTTAACCTTGTTTTTATTACGGACATAATCTCATTATAGCAATTTATTTAAAATTGTTCTATGGAAATAACTGATTTTAAAAACTAAAACGGGGATTGTCTTTTTTGACAACCCCCATCAAAATTCGAAGCACAGAAGTCAATCACCTTGTTTCCAACTATCATACCAGCCTTGTCCCCAAGTATTACGAGAATCTTTAGCTACGATTTCCCGAAGCTTCTTTTCCGGCAAGTTGTTAGCCGGCTTCCCCCGTAATCGCTCCCGTGCTCCCTTTACGGCCTTTTTTCCGGTCATTTTAATCCTCCTATTTTTCCTATTAAATGATTGAAGATCTCTTTTCTGCTTTCGCAAAAAAGATATTTTTCTTCATTGTCTCTGTAATCAGTACATCCATTATGACAAGCGTTCTTCCATGTACATCTCAAACAATCTTGATGAAGAAAATTTGCTATTTTCGCCCAATTCAATCGCTCTTGACTATTAAGAATTTTTTTCAACGGCTCCTTCGATAAATCGCCAAAACAGAATTCTTCTCTATTAGATACCCTATCACAGGGATAAACTTTTCCATTGTATTCCAAGCAGAAAAACGCAGTACAAGTTCCATTAAACCCACATAGAGATGCCAATTTCCCATTTGCTCCAGCGAAAAGATTTTCTATTTCTCGAATTTCGAGATCTGGATCGTCCTGATGGAACCAAAAATCAATGGCAGTTTTAAGAAACTCTGTGAAATCCTTATTTGTGATTTCTTCACCTAGAATGCAAAATTTGTCGCTTGGGATATAAATACAGGTGCAAATCTGTTTTAGGCCTAGTTTATCAACAAAAAATTTGAAATTCTCTTTTGTAAAAGGAATATTACTATGAGTGAGCGTTTGAAGAATTCCGATAGGAATCTTGTGATCTTGTAAAATCTTTATTCCTCGAACAGTTGATTTAAATGAACCCTTTCCGCCAATATTTTTCCGAAAACGATTGTGACATTTCTCAATTCCATCCAGACTTACCCCTACTTCAAAATTATGTTCTTTAAAGAAAACGGCCCATTTCTCATTAATTAGAGTAGCATTAGTCTGTATCGAATTTACAATCTTCTGAGTATTCTTGATGTACTTTTCTTGTAATTGGATGATTGACTCGAAAAAAGACATCCCAGCTAAAAGCGGTTCACCACCATGCCAATTAAATCGCAGCTTCCCGTCGAAAAGTTCAAGATATTGTTCTATAAATTTCTCAAGAAGATCTATGTCCATTATTGTTTTTACTTGCTGCTCCTTGTGGTGATAAAAACAGTAATCACATCTCAAGTTACAATAATCTCCTACTATCTTAATGATCGGCGTCATAACGGGCACAAAACAAGTGAGAATTACTGGATTCTCCTTTAGTGTTCTTTGATCTCTCATTTCTCACCTCCGATATCAATCAGATACCATGGAATCCTCCAGGAAAAATCTAGTGGTAGTCCATTTATTTTTAACGTCTTTATCCTATAAATGGAATAATTCTCTCTTTTCCTAAAAATATCCATCAACAATGACTCTAGAAATCTAGCTCTATCAGTAAGAATAAATTTCGAAGAACTATAAGAAAGACTCAGGTATCCGTAGTCGTAGCAAAAATAAGTCTCAACCTTTCTGTTTTCATCTTTATCAATAAACCAAACTTCAAATTGTCCACTTCCGCCAATATCTTCTATAAAGCCTCCATTATTTACAATAAAAATTACATCGGGCTTTCTGTCTTTCAATAAAGATAAGAATCTATGGCTGCCAAAACGTGCTATTGGAATATCCTCAACCTCTGCATATACAAATTTCTCTTCTTCATCTGAAAGTTCGATTTTGCCTTGCCATTCTTCTTTATAATTTTCAATTTTAACCATTTCATCCTCCATTCTATCACCTATCTTGTTCATTGGATTTATCACCTATTCGGCGATAGCAAGATAGAATTTATATCAAGATTTATCCCGCCTGGGCGGGACAAATCCAATTGTAAAGAACTCAAATGTTCTAATTAGATTTTATACAATAAAATAAAACCTGTCAAGGGTTTTCGGTAATGTGCACACACATAT
>JAHPYY010000005.1 GCA_019058515.1 Promethearchaeota archaeon | reverse complement strand
TCAAATTCAAACGAAAAAAGATTCAGCTCAAGGGATTTCACTCATCAAAATCCTTTGATACTGATCAATTTTAACGTTTACTACTTAATTTTAATAATATTCTTAGTTAATGTGGTTTCAGATGTTTTAGATGGCTTTATTGCCCGTAAACTTGATATTTGCTCGAAATTAGGTGGCTATCTTGATGTAGTCGGAGATTTAGGCTTCGTCCTATCAAGTCTCGTAGCATTAACCATCAAGGAGATCTATCCACTATGGGTTTTAATAATTGTGTTGATTATGTTCCTTTAATTTATAATCAGTTCAAGTTCTAATGGACCACACCACGATCCTGTAGGAAAATATTATAGGTCTTTCTTAATGGTTATGTTAGGAATAACTATTTTTGATTTTAACTTAATCTTCCTTCCTTATACGTTAATGAGTTTTATAGGATTTACACTATTGTCAGTATCTAGCCGAGCTTTTGTGTTTTTGAGAAATAGTGAAGATTAAAATTAAAAAAAAAGAATTAGGTTTTTTAGCAGCATCCATATCCGTCCAACATTTTAGATTCCACTGGTGTATGTGACGAATTTACAAATTCATATACGAATTGGTTTATACTTGAAGTTGATCCTTTTCCTACCCTTTTACCAAGAGCAATAGCATCGTAGATGTCATTAGCTTCTATTCCAATTCGCTTAGCTCTCTCGAAATAATTTTCAAGACAAGGTTGACATTTTGCTGCAACAGCAGCGCTTATACACACTAAAATCCTCATTTTTTCTTCCATATACTTTATCGACCCTAATTTTCAATTTGATTTCCATTCTATAAGTTAGACAACATAGATTTGAGTTAATATTATGACCTCTCACTCAAATTACACACATATTTATTTTTAGATTCTATTTTAAATTGACTTAATTTACAGTTTGTGCCGGTTTCCAAACTATTTTTCCAATTTTTAATGTTGATAGCGATTTTACAGAAATATTCTCCATTCATAAGACAATTAATAATATCTTTACTACTATCAATTCCTATTGCATCGAAAAATTTAGTTCCAAATTGTTTGGATCCAAACATTATATGTCAAAAATAATATTTAAAGGTTACGAATTATTCGGATCCAAACTTTTTTAAAGACTTCAAATATACTATAATATAAAGTAAATTTTGAGGTTGATTACGAGATGGTAAGTTCAACTAAAACAAAGAGTTTAAATGATTCCACATTATCAGAAACATTTGATCTCATTTATAGTATCAATAAAAAGGTTAGAGATTGGCATCGGAAAGTTATTCAAGAATATAATTTAACCATTCCACAATATTGTGTTCTTACGAAATTGGGAACATTGGGGGGTTTAACATTTAAAGAATTGGCAGAAAAATGCCATATTTCACCACCGACTATGACGGGGGTTATCGACACAATGGAAAGCAAAGACAAAAAATTAGTTTTACGCAAAGCTCATCCACAAGATAGGAGAAGTTTACTAGTGATTTTAACTGATAAAGGAAAAGAACTATATAAATTACTACCAAAACAAAATTACATATTTAAAGACTGTATTAAGACCATTTCGACTGAAGATATAAAACAAATGAATGCTTTACTTAGAAAATTGTTGGAGGACTTTGTTTAATAAGAAAACAGATTAATCGGAGTAATTTCAATGGTTTACAGCAAAGAAATGGACTCAAAACTAGAAAAATTAATGTGAAAATGGAAAAATACCTCGAAAAAAAAAATGTTTGGTGGTACGGGATATCTAATACACGGAAACATGGTCGCTGGGATCTATAAAGATTATTAAATTTTGCGATTAGGACAAGAACACGCAGAGAAAGCCCTGAAAAATCCGAAAATAAAACTATTCGACATTACTGGAAGACCCATGAAAGGTTGAGTTATGGCGACTGAAATTGCTTTTCCAGACGATAAGGATCTTATAAACTGGTATATCAAGTGAAATTTTTGTTGAGACTCTATCACCCAAATAATTTGAAAGAAGCTATTCTTTCTTAGTTCCGTGAGAAATTTTGTGGACTATCCACCATTTACCATCAAGTTTCAATAGGTTAAAATAGTCAATATAATGTACTTCCTCGCTTTCGAGCCTGATTTTAGCAGAGCCCACATTGCCCGTTAAATCTATGTAGTAGATTTCCGTCTCCCAATGAATGTTTTCGTCGTAATCTTTGGGATCATACCAAGAATAATAAGTATCCCTATCCACAATGTTTAATTTTCCTTCCTGGGTTAACAAAAAAAACTTCCAATCTTTATGTAAGGCCCCCTCGTAGTATTTCCAGTCGTGTTTCGCGTGTCCTTCGTGATAATGGCCCAAAATTAATTTCTTCACAGCTTCAATATCGTTATCAATTGTCATAGTTAGAGTCACCTAATATACAGTATATACAAGGTTTTTTAAACAATTTGAATAGGAAAAACATCATTTATTATCTCTTTTAAGGAACTAAATTTAGCTCTGTCTCCGTTCCAATCTAATAAAATACTTCTATAGAGCGTTTCGACCTTTAACACAAGCGCTCTTAAATTCTGCTTGAAATATTCCAATTCCTCAGTGCTTACAAGTACTCCTATTACAAGGCTACTTGAATAAATGTTCACTATTTTATTGCTTTTCTTGATGATAGATATCTTGTTTTCTCTCGTGTTCATCAATTCGTTTAACATAATATTTACGGATGAGAGAGCTCCTGTAACGAAATGCTCATTTATTTCTTTCGAATCTTTTTTGTAAGATAGACTGTAAAGGTTAAGTCCTTGCTTATTTAAAATGTAGATGCTTTCAAGCTTATCTTGCCAATCAAATTCGAAGAATGGAACGAGATTTCTAAATATTACAAATAATAATCCAATTGCAAATATTTGAAAAGAGATTCCAATTAAACGCCAAATAAATCCAATGACTCCAACGACGATATCCATAGTAAGTATGTGACCGGAAAATACGAATAGAATTGAGACACCTATTCTTAAACCTCCTTTAGGCATGGTATTTTGTTTTTTAATCTGTTTATCTAAATCCCGTGTATATATCACTGAAAATCCCACAACAAAAGGGAGTAATAAGACGGAAGTAATTAGAATAACTGAAAGGTCAAACACAAAGAAAAAGCCAAAAATTAAACAAAACAGAAGAAATAAGCAAGCGAACACGTATTTTTTATATAAAACCTTTTTATGCTTTTCCATATAATAAGTAAACAATAGAAATCCTATAGTAAACAAAATATTAGCAATATTTAAAAATAAGAACCTAAAACTCCCATTTGGCCAAAATAAGAATGGGCTAAACACTGTATTATCTGCATAATAATCGCCAATTAACAGGTAAAACCTCATAAAAGATATCCCAAAGAATAAAGCAGAAAAACCCTTGTCTTGCGGATTTTTGACTAATACTGTTTGCCGTCTGTATTTAATGAGAAAATAGAATCCCAATTCGAAGCAAAGTACGATAAAAATCCACTCAAGAGTTAACGCCTCAAATCTTAAAGGACCTACAATGGGAAACATCATTCTTTATCACCCCTTTTGAAGAATTACATCCATTTCTTTATCAAAACTCGAAAAATATTTTTCAAGAGTCCCATTTAATATATTTAAGTTCTTTAAAAGTTCACGAAAAACAGATTCAAATTGCTTTCTCACCCTTTTTACTAAATGAGTCGAACTAATCAAATCTTTCTTTACAATTAATATGTAGATTAACGAAGAAGGGTTCAAACCATGTTCGAATATTATTAAATATTCATCCCTTTGGATTTTATTGATTTTCTCACTTTTAGTGTCGGTTATTAACGATATAACCTTCTCGACTCCAGAAATTCCTTTGGAGAAGATTTGATCAATAATTTCTGGGTTATTGTCAGAATTGTGGACTAGATCTAAGGAGTAAAAGGTAGTAAAGTTTTGGTGGTTAATGATAAAAAGCTTAAGCAAATTGTCTCTCCATTCAAATTCGTAAAATGGTGGGAAATTAGAAACTGAAAAATACATTACTAAAAAGCCTATAAAAAGTACAATTACTCCTATAAAATATACGATTTCTTCCACGATTGGAGGAAGTATCCGTAATCCTACGAGAATCGCAAATACTAAGGCGACCATACTTATCAACGCGCCAATTAAGAAAAACAATACTTTTCTTTTAATCTTACCAACGGATTTTTGAATTAAAATCACTTGAAACCTTAAAATATACAAACCGTTCAATACGACACAAAAGATACTTGCTATAAACAGAGGGTTAACTAGAGTAGACAGTATAAACAATAAAACAATTGGAAATAAGTTAACAAGCATTAATACTTTTGCAACATTTAAATTAATAATTGACGCAAAATCCTCCCGAATAATGAACCTTGAAATTGATATCGGAGCGAAAAACGCCAAACCCCATCCAATTCTATAGACGATTTTATACAAAACTTCCTCCTCAATAAAATTCCTCGCGATTTGAATAAATAATGGACCTAATACTATGAATAATATAAAAGATCCGAATGCTAATAGAATCCTATTGAGTGGAAGTTGTTCGTCTTTTAGCTTCCGATATTGATAATACAAATACAAGCTCAATTGAATACCCATTAATACGGGAATCAAATACGCGAGAAACTGAAATTCTTTACTATATTCGATTTGAAGAATCATTTACAAAAAATAATAATTTAACAGTATTTGGTTAGAAAGCAAAAACTCTCTCAGACTCAAGTTATAAAATTATTTGAGAATATTTAATCGTTTAGATTAATTAGATTAAATTCTGAGATTTCAACAGGTCACTAACAATTTTATGAAATAATTCTTCAACATTCTCGCCGGTTTTAGAGGAGCAAGCAATATACTGATGTAAATTGTAGTCCTTGGCTATGCTTTGAGCTTCAATATTACTAATGGTTAATTGCTCTTGAAGGTCTAGTTTCCCTCCTACCATGACAATAGAGCGTTTTCTTTCGTTAGCTACCGCAGCTTTTTTGAAAATGTCTAACCACTCGTCAATCCGATTAAGCGTTAATCTATTGCTTAAATCAAACATGAAGATACCGGCAGAAGAACCCCGAGAATAAAGTGGGAGCAAGAACCTAAAGTGGTCTTCTCCTCCGAAGTCCCAGATTTGAAGGACCACACGTATATCATTGATAGTAACATATTTTATAAAAATCTCTGCTCCCATCGTAAGCTTGATATCTTCTTCGAAATACCCTGTTAAGTACCTGCGAGCTAAGGTAGTTTTTCCTACACCACTTTCTCCAAAAATGCAGATCTTATAAGCCATTTCTCCCATGTAGCTCAAACCCCTGTATTAAAATTTTAATAACGATAGTATTATATTAATATTTCTAAGGATTATTTAAATTTTAGTGAATTACGAGGAAATTCTAGTAGTATTAATAGCAATGCCTCGTTTAATTGATATTATCATTATTGTTATTCGTGATATTGGTACATAGTACTCTAAATAAAAATAATTTTTATTCACATTATACTATATTATTCTAGCCAATATAGAAAAAAAATATATTTAAATAATAACTAAGGGGATAAAATGAAAAAAGAATATGTTTACAAAGTTAGTTTGTTTGGTGAGGCAGAAGTAGGGAAATCTACCTTAGTTAAAAGGTATCTTACCGGCTATTTTGAAGAGGATATCAAAATCACCATGGGGGCTGGACTTTTCATCAAACCCATAGATTTTAACGGATTTAGAGTAATTCTCCAAATTTGGGATTTCGGAGGAGAGGCAGAATTTCAGTTCCTCCTCCCAATTTATTCAAGCGGTTCAGCTTTAGGCCTACTAATGTTTGATCTAACACAACTTAAAACCTTAGATACAGCTCAAGAATGGGTTAATGCATTTTATCACGATACCCCTATGGAGGAAAACCGGGTTCCAATATTACTAGTGGGGGGTAAATCTGATCTGCTTGATGAAAAGAATATTCCTCGCGAAGAGATAAAAGTTTTTCAACAAAATTTACAATTTAAAGAATACATTGAGACTTCTTCTAAAACTGGAGAGAATGTGGGAAAATTGTTTCAAAGAGTAGTAGAAACTATACTTAAATCTCAATCTGACCTTTAAGCTTTTTTTCACTTTTCCGAAAAAACTTTCTGAATTATAAAAAAGATTAAATGTTGTTAAGATAATATTGGAATACTAAGCATTAAAAATTCTGACATTTTGGAATAATTTTAACATAACAATGATAAAAAATGGGGCGTATTCGATTTTAAAATGAAAGAATCTTTTCTTAATACCTTTGCTCGCAAAAATGTAGAAAAGATCGTATTTAGTCCGAGAATTTACTATTGGTATGTTGTAAATAGAATGTTTAGGAAATATAGACCGGGGAAAGATAATCCTCAAAAAATTCCTCAAGAATATTTTAATAAAACACAATTAGAGATATACGATATGTTAAATGCAGTTCCAAGATATTGCTTCGAGACTGTGTATTTGAACTTATTAGAATCGACAATAAAGCCTAATTCAAACATTACCATAAAAAGAGTGTGTGGTAAAACCAAAGACGAAAACATACAATTAATTAACACTCCAATTGGAAAGTTATCGCAAGTTAGCGCAGTGGGTGGTGGTTTAGGAGAGCATTTTATTGAGTATCCCATAAAAACAGTAGATGATATAAAAATTATGAAGTATATCTTGGATAACACTGAAGTCAACTTTTCATATGATAACTTTAAGAAAGCCGAAGAACTTTTTGGAAACAGAGGTGAAGTAAGTACATATTTTTGGCACTCCCCTTACCAAAAATTGGTTACGGAATATATGGGATTTTCTCGCACGATTCTTTTCTTAAAGCGCTATAAATGTGAAACTGAAGAATTCATAGCGTATTTAGAGCAATGGGATGATAAGATGTACAAATTGATTTCAAACTCACCTTTAAAAATTATCAATTTTGGTGAGAACATAGATGCCAATCTTAGTCCTCCTCCTTACTTCGAGAAATACTTAATTCCTTACTACGAAAAACGAGTAAACGAGCTAAAGAAATCCGAAAAATATTGTCATATTCATATTGATGGATCTCTAAAGGATTTGTTACCCTACCTTTCTGAATTACCTTTTGATGGATACGAGGCTTTAACTGCCTATCCTCAAGGGGATGTTTCTTTAGAAGAGATTAAAAGTTCAATTGGAGACAAAATCTTATTAGATGGAATCCCTTCTATTCTATTTTTACCAGAATATTCCAATAAATATTTAGAAGAGTACACAAACAAAGTTTTAAGATTATTCTCTCCAAATCTAATTTTGGGAGTTTCCGATGAATTAAGTCCTAATGGAGATATTAGAAAACTCAAAATGATTTCAGAAATCGTAGAAAACTTTAATCTAAATTGAATGACCTTAATAATTGCAGAGGAATTCGTTTAAATCCCATGGACAGAGGAGATACAAAAACTATTCTTAAGATTCTTAATTTTAAATCGGTTTAAATTGAAAATCTTTGAAATAACTAATAACTCTTTCTTTTTCCTCTTTTGTCATCCATTTTGAATTAGTATAAGATCCATTTGCTCCTATACTTTTTAATTTAGAAATCCAAAGTGGATTGTAAGGCAATAGAGCAATGTTGTTAATATTTAGCGATTTCAAATAATCTGCAAGGGCTTTAAGATTTTCAGAAGTTGTAGTAATATCAGGAATAAGAGGTATTCTTGGTAAAATTTCGATATGACTATTATGTATTAAATATTCAAAGTTTTCTAAGATTCTATTGTTTTCAACTTTACAATATTTTTTGTGTACTTGGGAATCATATAATTTTAAATCAAAGTATATTAAATCAATGTAAGGAAGTATCTTATTGCTGAATTCGTCGTTTTTATAATAACCCGAAGTTTCTAAGCATATGTGAATTTTTTTTTCCTTAATTCTTGGTAGTAATTTTCCTAAGTAATTTGGGTATAAAGTCGGTTCTCCCCCAGAAAGAGTTATACCTCCTCCTGTATTATCGTAAAATACTTTGTCTTTCTCAGCAATAGTTACAATCTCATCAATACTATATATATTACCTACATACATTAGTGTATTCCATTCACACGCTTCGATACAATTCCCACATAAATTACATCTTCCCTTAATGATAGGGTATTCCAAATCCACATCTATGGCATCGTTAGGGCAAACTTCTACGCAATTTTTACACTTTAAGCAGTTCTTTTCGTTATATTTAATTTCCTGGATTTGGCTTTTTGATTCCGGATTCTGACACCATACGCAAGATAGAGGGCACCCCTTAAAGAAAATTACTGTTCTGATACCTGGACCATCGTCGAGAGAATTTCGCTTGTAATTAATAATTAAAGGATACATCTATTTGCGTGAAATAAATTATCTTATAAATTAATTAATAAAAAAATTTTGTCGTAATTAAAAGTATTTTACACGGCATCCCAACCGCCTTTACTTCTCGCTTCGGTAGTGTCTCGCTCGACTCTCTCTGTTAAAGCGACATAATCGGTTTTTGCTACTCTATTTAACGGAAACTCGTCGAGGAAAACGTCCAAGCTTGGCCGTTTATATGCTGCCATAATTTTGCAATGATCGGCTACCTCTTCGGTAGTCAAGCTCTCTCTTTCTCTCAATTTGATATAAGCAACAATTCCTTCAGTAAAAACTTCGTGTTTTGCACCAACTACGCCAACGAACTCAACTTGAGGCAATTCTGCGATGTGCGCTTCTACTTCAGGGGGAAACACTTGATATCCCTTCGGTTTGATTAGGTATTTTCTCCTCCCTGCCATGTGAAGCCCTTTATCGTTGATATAACCCATATCTCCCGTGTACAAGACTCCATCAGTAGATAAAGTTTTTCTGGTAGCTTCCTTGTTTCCAAAATAGCCTAAGAAGTTTTGAGGACCTTGGTAGCAGATTTCTCCAATCTCTCCATTTGGCAATTCTTTACCCGCACTCCCGTCGTAAGTCATTGGTTTTCTAACCGATATTGGAAATATCGAAAAATCAAACCCAAGCGTACCTACGAATTGGTCCAAAGTCAAATCAGTTGGCGTATACGAGCAGAATCCCGAAGTTTCGGTAAGTCCTAACCCTGTAAATAAATTTGGCGCCATTTTAGAGAGTTTTTCGAGGAACGGGCGATCAACTGGTTGCCCTGCTGCAATTGCAAACTTTAACGAACTCAAGTCGTAGCTGTCGTAATTTGGGAGTCTCCACTCCATTACGAACAGCGCCGGAATCTGTCCCATGATGGTTGCTCGATATTTCTGAATACCATCTAAAGTTTTTGCGGGATCAAATATATGTAAAACAACTACTTTCCCGCCAAGGAACATGGGGGTCATAAATTGTTCTGTAGTACCCCCTACATGTGATGGCGGGAGATTTACCACCATTATATCGTCCTCTGTGCCTTTAAGTCCTTTACCTAAGCACATGTTTTGACAGGTGATTCCTTTATTCGTCAACATTGCTGGTTTGGGATATCCAGTTGAACCTGTTGTAAAAATAATTAGAATTGGATCATCTTCACCAACTTTAGCACATTCCTCGTTGAATTCCTTCATAGAATCTGGATTTTTCATTGCTTCAGTATATTCAGATTTGGCATGTTCGGCAATTTCGTATGCTTTGAGTATTCCTTTTCTGTATTTGTCGTCTGGTGTGCTAAATTGAACAACATATTCTAACCAAGGGTTATTTTTCTGAACAGCGGCTCCGATCATACCAAAGTTCGCCACAGCAGTCTTTCCAAGGTGGCAAAACATCTTACATTTTGCTTTTAACAGCTCGAGGTTTCTCATTATTTCAGGTGGTTTTAATCGCAAATCGAAAGGTGTCCACATAACACCCAACTTTGCGCACGCGTATCCTAAGACGATATGCTCGTATAGAAACGGTAGAGATGTAGCGAGTATGTCTCCTTTTCTAAATCCCATGTTGTATAATTTAAACGTCATTGCGTTAATAGTATTTAAAAACTCTATGAATGTATATTGTTTTTCTGTATCGTAAAAAAATAATGCGACCTCATTGGGTTTAATTTTGGCCCATTTTTCAATTACACCAACAACCGTGTGAGGGTGTTGGTTAAATTCTTCCCACGACATTTTTAAAAGCTCCTATTTAGTATTTTCACGTAAAAAACTAGCATAAAGTAAATATAAAGTTTTATGGTTTTTCATAAATAATTCGGTCATTATCTACGGGGATTCCTATTTCAATAAACTGATGTAATAATAAATTTAGTTATTTTTGGTTAGTTAAAACCGGAAGATTCTTGCAAATATAGAAAATATCGAAAATGTTATAATTGAGTAAAAAAAGAAGATATTATTTATATAACTAAATTTACAATATTAAAAAAAGCAAAAAAGTGAATTTTGATGGTACTATCTTTTGTAGGGTGGTTAAACGGTATTACTGCTACAGGTGTGTTTCTTTTTTCAACAATTTTCGGATTTTTTGCCATATATAAATCAAGAAAAAATCATTTAGATCTTCTAATATATCTAGGATTAACTTACTTTTTCGCTGGACTAATTTATACGGGGGATTTCTTAGATTTCCTGACTGTTCTTATAACTGATACTAATATTGATAATTCCTTCGGAATCATAGGATTAATAAATTGGATGTGGTTCCCGGGAGTTGTTGTATTTGGAATGTTTTTTGGTGCTAATCTTATTTTGCCTGAGAAAAAGTGGTATATTTTTACGATCTATTTAATTCTGGGCATTATTTTCGAAATAATTCTATTTGTGGATCCCTCAGGTTCGATAACATATGTAAATCCCCAATATCCTGGAGAAGATTTAATTAACGATAGTCTTGTTTTTGAATCAATAGCAGGGATATTAGTACTAATTTTCTTATTATCAATGTTAGTTGTTGATGTTTTTGGCTTTTTAGTAAGAGCAATTCAGTCTACAGGAGTTATAAGAAAAAAATTTCTTCTATTATCTCTAGGAGCTTTCTTGTATATCATCGGAGGTGTATTGGATGGCTTATTTTCCCCTGGTATTATTTTAATTTTTATTCGATCTGCGATGATTCTTAGTGCTTTCCTCTTCTACCTTGGAGTCAAAAAATAATTTTTACATTTTTTTTAATCTTCAAATTTAATCTACAAGTGAAAGGTTCCTTTAGAAAACCAATCAAGAGGTTTTATTAATGAAGATACTCAATTATAATACAATCGGTGCTTAGAATTATGGAAGTAAATCGAATACTTTGGGGAGAAATAAAAGGATTGAAGGTGGATCTCTTTACAGTGAGTGACTCAAAATCAGGTTTTTCAGTATCAGTTTCGAATTATGGCGCAACATTAGTAAGTGTTAAAGTGCCTAATAGAAATGGGGATGTAGAAGAAATCACGATCTCTCAAGACCAACCTGAAGATTTTAAGAAATACGGAGGTCATCTAGGGGCGGTTATCGGAAGAGTAGCGAATCGAATAAAAGATGGAAAATTTTCTCTTGAAGGAAAAGATTACCAATTATTCCAAAATAATAATGGGAATTCTCTACATGGAGGGAAAGAGAGTTTTGATTACAAATTCTGGCGATTTATCGAAAGTTCAGTCGATGAGGAAGAAGTTATTATAGAATTCGAATACATAAGTCAAGATGGGGAGGAAAATTATCCTGGAACTCTCCGAGTACGAGCGATTTACCAGATATCCCCTATGAAACTCGGATGGGAATTCCATGTAACGACAAACAAGACCACAATCGTAAATATGACCAATCATACTTACTGGAATCTGGAGAGTGTAGATGTAGTAAATGATAACCATGAAATCACCCTCTTTTGCGATCGTTACATGCTTGCGGATAAAAGCAATATGGTAACAGGAGAAATTGCAAATGTAGAAAAAATGGGCGTTGATATAAGAAAAGGGATAAAGTTTTCAGAGATCTACGCCACTTTTGGAGATGTAGATAATAATTTCTTTGTTTCAAATTACGATTCAAAGGCTCCAACGCAATTACATAAATGCGCTAAGCTTTACTCCAAGAAAAGTGGTCGGATGATGATTATTAAAACAACCGAACCCTGCGTCCATCTTTACACAGGCAATTACATGGGTGGTATAATATCTCGTGGGAGAGAGTGTAAAAAACATAATGCGATCTGTTTTGAAACCCAACGTCCTCCAAATGCCATAAATTTGCCTGAATTTAGGTCAATGGTAATTTTAAAACCCGAAGAAACTTATACTCACACCACCCAGCATATCTTCTCAATTGAATAAGAGCAATTTTATTCATTACCAAGATTATTGTGAATCTTTTAACAATATAATTATGAGATTAGGAGCTTTTACTTTCCATGGGAAAGTTATGTGAGTGTTCTTACGATGAGTTAATCATAGCTAGAATTCAATTGGTATGGTGGGAAAGGGAATTTGTTAAATCTGCAATCTCATCTTGAATGATTTTAACCTCTTTTTCTTTGTCAAGCATATCTTTCAGATTTTGATTTAAATTCTCCCTCAATTCTTTATAACTCGCTCTAATTGTCTCAATTCTTACAGATTTACTTTTTTGGAGGCTATCAGCATACTTTAATTGCAATTTTGCTAATTTAATTCGAATTGTTGCCACATGCTCCTTAGAATCTGCGAATAAAATCTTTTTTTGAGCTAAGGTTTCTTCTAGTTTTGTTAACTCCCTATGGTGTCTGGCTAATTTTAACTGATTCTTAGCAGCAATTTCGTGGTAATCCATGAAATCTTTTTCACTCTTTATCAATGACTCAGGATATTTCAGTAGTTCTTGGGATTTGAGTCTACTTTTCAACAATTTTTCATTACTTTCAGTTAAGTTCTTTCTTATTTGTGCTAATTTTAGCTCTTTATCAGCGTAATTTTCTCTACTCTTTGCTCTTTTTAGGAGGTATTTAGTTAACTTTTTTAATTCTTGCGCAACGAGTTTTTCATTTTTCGCAACAAGTAGATTTTCTTGTGCTTTTAACTTTAGATTGAAGACTTTTTCCATATTATCAACGCCTTAAATTTTAATTTAACCGTCAATCTATTATTTTCTTCTAAAAAGTTAACGAAATCATAAAATTCAATGTTAAACAATAAATTGGCATTTAAAAAAGTATGGTTAATTAATTTAAAGGTTTAAATTCTAATAAGACTGAAATTCCTTCAAACAAATCAATTCCATTGAAGGATATTCTTTTTTTTTAATTTACTTAAAATTTTGGTCTAAAAATTATTGACCACATGTTTTAATAGATAATTATCTTGATTTGTAATATTATTATTGAATTCTAAAAAGATGATGTAATATTTATAAAAAGATATTAGTTGGCCTTGACGGTTCCGAACACTCTTTCAAAGCAATACTAAAAACAATCGAACTTCAAAAATTGACGAAGAGTCAAGTAATATTGTTTCATTCAGTTAAACATAGAGCTATATCAACTGAGGGGATGTTTATGGCACCATCATTTAGCACTACTCCGCAAGTTTATAATATTTCAAATCCAGATTTACAAAGGATAAGAGAAGTTTACGAAAAAAATGCTGAAGCTATATTACAAAAAGCAAAAGAAACATTTATGGAACAAGGATTAGAAGTTGAAACTAGATCTGTTTATGATGAGGATCCTGTATCTTATGTAAATAAAACTGTAAAGAACGAGGATATTGACCTGGTCATTATTGGCAGCAAAGGACTTCATTCTCTTTTTGAAGAAATTTTGCTTGGTTCAGTGGCAGAAAAACTATTAAGACATACCCCCTGTGATATTTTAGTTGTAAGATAAATCAATGTAATTAAGCACATTTAAGGCTAATTGGGACGGTTATATCGACCACAACTTTGTACAAAGATGTAGCTATATCAGTTACAGAACTACTTAAGTAGATTTTATTATTTAGAAAGTAATTGATTTAGTAAAGTTCGAATAAGTTAATTATCTCGGGATTAAGGTTATTATGTTCTCAGGACATGAAGATACACACAACCCACATCCAAAACATAAATCACGACTAAAAACGATTTTCATTTCGGAATTAAAAGTCCTTGCTCCGAATTGACATCGATCGACACATATTCCACACTGAGAACAGGCGTTCGAGTTAAAATGAGCAACTAAATCGCTGGGTTCGACCAATCCATATAGGCTCATCCTTTTTAGCCCCTGAAGTGCTTGACAACAACAGGAGCAGCAACTACAAATTTCCGATGGTATTGGGTCCGTTTGATTGGTTTGAAATAACGCTAAATGAACCAAACCTTTTTCATGGGAATTTTTAACAACCTTTTTAGCGCGTTCCTTAGTGATATAAGTAGCTCTTCCATTCTCAACTAGTCTTTTTGCTCGATCATTCAAGAAGATACAGGTATCCCGAGGATTGTCGCAATTACCAACAGTAACTCGACAAATACAATCACCTAACGCGATTTTATCAGCTCTTTCTATTATGTGATAGGTTCTAGTTAAATCTAACGCAATTTGTTTATTTTCTATTTCCAAATTAACTGGAATTGTTATTGCTTTCCACCTTTTCTCGAAATCGAGAAGATCCGTATCTGACCAGTTTTTTTTCATTTTGACTAATTGCTGAATGTATTATAATTCTAAATAGTTTAATATTTTCCATTTTTAAAGCGTTTCCCCGCTTTTTTACGGAAAACTAGGCTGACCTCATTCTTACAAGTCACTCACTTTAACTAATGATTTAATGGCTCTTCGTTCATCCATAGCAGCGTATGCCTCTTGTATATGGTCAAGATCTGTCTTTAAATCAAATACTTTGCCGGGATTAATCTCATTTTTGAGCACTGGGTCAAGTAGTTTTTCTATATAGGCACGGGTAGGAGCCGGACCACCACGTATGCCCACATTCCTGAAAAAAGTATCGGTAGCATCAATCTCCACTTCATGTGGTATACCAACACGTCCAACAATTGCACCTGGACGAGCAATTGCAAAACAGGTTTCATTGGCTTGTTTTGTACCTACACACTCTAAAACTGCATCAGCTCCAATATTATTTGTAAGTTTCATGACTTCTTTAACAGCCTCGTCGCCGCGAACTGTGATAACATCTGTTGCGCCAAACTCTTTAGCAAGTTCCTGTCGATTCTTATGAGTGCTTCCAAGCATGATAATTCTCTTTGCACCAAGTAATTTAGTAGACAATACTCCTGAAAGTCCTACTGCACCATCACCGACAACTGCTACTGTATTCCCTTCTTTGACCTGGGCGCTCACGGCAGCGTGATAACCTGTTCCCATTACATCACTTAATGTAAGAAGTGAAGCAAGTGTCTCATCAGAAAAATCTGACCTAGGGACAACTGCAAGCGTACCGTCGGCTTGTGGCACTCTTACAAACTCTGCTTGGCATCCCATGCCTTCTTCTCCTCCTCCAAAAAAGCCTCCATTTGAACATGCAGTGTGAAAACCTGCTTTACAATGCGGACATGTACCGTCACTTATTGCAAAAGGTGAAATCACAAAATCGTCCTTTTTGATATTTTTCACATCAGAACCAACTTCTTCAACCACACCTATAAATTCATGCCCAATAGGTCCAACTTCATGATCCGAGAGACCCCTATAATACCATAAATCCGAACCGCATACGCAGGAGAGAACTACCCGCACGACTGCATCCGTTGATTCCTTAATAGTCGGTTTTGATCGCTCCTCGATCACTATTTTACCTTTAGCTTTGAAGATTGCTGCTTTCATTGATATTCTTCCTCTGTTACAGGCCCTCGCCATTCTGCATTTCCTAACTTGGGATTTGCAGTTATACCAACATGAACAAACCAGCTATCTTTTGATGCCCCATGCCAATGTTTCACCTTTGGTGGTATTTTCACAACATCTCCCTCTTGAAGCGATTGTGCTGGTTTTCCATCTTCTTGATAATATCCTTTTCCTCCTGTTACAAGAAGAATTTGCCCCCCTGGATGTGAATGCCATTTAGTTCTTGCTTCTGGTTCAAAGGTTACATTGTAGACAGGACAATTAAATGACTCCTCCGTGACTAGCATTTGAACCCATACATTCCCTGTAAAATAGTCGCTTATAGCTTTTTCTCCCTTGGGAAATATCACACTATTACTCAAATCTTTTATTTTTTTCATTTTAACCATCTCTTTTATAAAATTATATGAATATCAATAAATTCTTTAGTTATAATTTAAAGAAGATTCAGACAAAAATTGATTTCTCGATATGATCCTTATAATCCTGTTTCACATAGAAAAATTTTTGATTAATTTAAAAAGTCTCTTTCTAGATTAATTGCCATTCCTATTACAATAGCACTACTTTTATTGGAATTTGATATTTATAGAAAGAAATTTGTACCCATTTAAACTCTTAATAAAGGGACAAAAGGAAAGGGCAACAAATATCGTAATTATCTGATGCACTCTGTTTCATTTTATACGAACTGTTCCAGAAACAAAATACAAAACGGGAACTAAAAAAAAACAAACTAAAGAAATATAGACATTTACGAATGAGAGGACGATTGATAAGGCATACATAGATATTCCAGGAATACTATGTTTAGGTCCCAATTTTTTTATGGATTCATCATCAACTTCAAGAAGTTTGTTATGTATTGAATATCCTCGCAAGAATGAAAAGGCTAACGAGCTAATGAGCGAATATAAACCATATATCATAGCAGGAAATTGATCTGTAGGATGACTACCTAATAAAGCTGTCGGAAATGGTATAAAACATATTTTTAACAAGAGAAGGTTATTCACCCAAACAAGACCAATAGTAACTGTATGTATATGACGGAAAAAGTAATGATGGCTAACCCAATATAGAGAAACCATTAAAAAAGAAAGAATAAAACTAATGAATTTCGGAATAAGTGGCATCATTGCAGTCACATATTCACCAAAATTTGAGTTATCTGCAACTTCAGGAACATGCAGCTCTAAAACAAGCAAAGTTAAGATTATCGCAAAAACAGCATCGCTGAAAAATTCAACTCTCTCTTTTGACATGAATTTATTCATATTATTACCTCTACTCATTCAAGAGGTTTACTGAAGATGGCTTTGAAAAAGGATGGCAATTACAATCTTATTAATCTTATTAACTTTCTTAAATTATAGAATTTTCAGTCATCTTATAAATATTTTGCTCAACCATAGAATATGTTCTACCATTCTTTTTTATTTTTTTTATTACAAGCTAACAAGAAAAAGGTTTTGTATTAATTCAATTTCACTTGGTTTCAATAAGGATGTGAATTTCCAAAATAAATGCTAAGTTTATTTTTTTGTTTTTCTTAAACATTTAATGTGTATTAAAGAGAATTTCCCAGATTATACGCTTCAACATAATAACGTGAAGGAATCACCTTTACCGTTCCACTTCCTTTAGCAAATAACATACCTTTATTTTCAAAGTGCATATAGTCAAAAATGGTTCTAAAATGAAGCTCGATTGCTTTCATCACAACATTATCATCATTCCATGCAGTGGTTATTACAACCGCTTTTAACCTTTTTCTTGTTATTTCCATTGTTCTTGCATAAAAACGATCAACCATTGTTTTTAATTGGGCAGACATACCGAAATAATAGACAGGTGTAGCGAAAACCAAACATTCAGCCTTTAATATTTTTTGTAATACCATATTTCCATCGTCCTCTTGAACACAGTCACCATCCATCCCACAAAAATCACAGCCCAAACAAGGATGTATGTTTCCTTTTGCTACATCATATACCTCTATATCGTGTCCTGATTCTTTTGCGCCTTTGATAAATTCCTTAACTAAGGTATTTGAAGTTCCGTTTTTATGCGGACTTCCTGTTAAAATAAGTATTTTCATTTGATTTTTCTCCTTTTTTTATTTGAGTATTTAATTATTTATTTTTTTATTTCTTTTTTTCCGTGGTCGGTAAACCGACGAAATTTTCTATTGTACGGATCACCCCCGTGATTTTATAAGCGTCGAAAGAAATGTTTGCGTCAATTGTTC
>JAHPYY010000021.1 GCA_019058515.1 Promethearchaeota archaeon | reverse complement strand
ATTCGAGCAATAACTGAAGAATGGAAAGGAAGGAAAAACGATGTGTTAATTGCTATTAGACATCAGGAAAAAGAGACTCATATGGATCTGAAAGCGCTAGGGATAAGAATTCCAATAACTGATACTAAAGCGTTGGAAAAATTTTCCAAAGCTTTCAAATAATAAAGAAAATCTATATTAATCCCAATTAGATCTCATGGATAGAAGCAGCTGATAACAATGGAAGTAGAAACAAACGATAAAGTAAAAATAAAACTCGGAGGAATGACGTGCGCTTCTTGTGCGTTAAAAATTGAAACGAAATTGAAAGGTTTAGATGGAGTAAACTTGTCAGTCGTAAATTTTGCCAACGAGGAAGCCACAGTGGAGTATGATTCTGAAGTTACTAATTACGAAAAATTTAGAACTGCCATAAAAGATCTAGGTTACAATGCATCTTTGGCAAAAATCGATATTCTTGTGGTAGACAACCTAATAGAGAGTCAATTTTTTTCGTTAATTAACCAAGTGAAAAATTTTGAGGGTATATTTGACATTAGAGGGAACTATAAAGCAAAAAAGCTATTTATTGAGTTTAACGAGTTAAAAATTAGCGAATACGAGATATATTCAAAAATTAAAAAATTGGGGTATAAAATAGAAAAAGCAGCTGGAACGATTGACAAGGAAATCGAAGCTCACCAAAAGGAGTTAAAGTTTAGATTAAGAATTCTGGCTGTATCATTAGTGTTTACGCTAATAATAACCCCTATTAGTTGGTTTGTTACTCCTTCCGATCCTAGAAATATCTTCTTATTTTTTCTTGCTTTGGTGAATTACGCCGTTGCGGGATCGTTTTTCTTAAAAGGAGCAATTAAATCTCTTAAAAACAAGTCCACTAACATGGATGTCTTGGTCGCTCTTGGTACAACTACAGCACTGGTGTATTCAATACTTACTACTTTTTTCATATCGGGTAATACTTTTTACGAAGCAATGAGTATGATTCTTTCATTCCTTCTAATTGGAAAGTACTTTGAGCACAAAACTAAAGGACAAACTTCCGAAGCGATTAAAAAATTAATTGGCCTACAACCTAAAACTGCGATGTTATTAAAGGATGGAAGCGAAGTGGAAATCCCGATAGAGGAAATTGAAGTAGGAGATATTCTTGTTGTAAGACCTGGAGAAAAAATACCGGTTGATGGAGAAGTGGTTAAGGGTATAAGTAAAGTTGATGAGTCGATGATTACTGGTGAAAGCAGATATGTTAAAAAGCAACAGGGGAGCGAAGTTATAGGATCTACGGTAAACCAAACAGGTTTAATTCAAGTGTTAGCTAAAAAAGTAGGGAAAGAAACACTATTATTTCAAATCATAGAGTTTGTAAAAGATGCTCAGAGTAGGAAAGCTGCAAAGCAGAAACTAGCTGATAAAGTAAGTAATTATTTCGTACCCAGCGTAGTGATAATTGCAATTAGCGCCTTTCTTTATTGGTATCTAGTAGCCCAAATTGGATTTGAATTGTCCTTATTAGTCTTCACCTCAATTGTGGTCATTTCATGTCCTTGTGCTCTGGGATTGGCTATTCCCACTGCAGTTATGGTTGGTACGGGAAAAGGGGCTGAAAATGGATTACTGATAAAAGGTGGAGACTCTCTCGAAGCTATTAACGGAATCAACACAATTGTGTTTGATAAAACTGGAACTCTAACAGTAGGAAAACCTAAAGTATCAGCAATATACTCAGAAAACGAACTAACTGGAGCTGGGCTTAACTCCAATCGGATATTGTTTTTCGCTGGGAGTGCGGAATTAGGTTCCGAACACCCGCTTGGAAATGCCATTATCGAGGAGGCTAATCAAAGAGGATTGAAGTTAGAATCTCCCGAAAACTTTGAAGCCCTTCCTGGGAAAGGGATTAAAGCTACGATCTCTGGAAAGGAAGTGATCGTCGGTACAACAAAATTAATGGAAGAAAGCAATATTATTTACGATAATTTTAAAAGTCAGTACAATGAGTACCAACAACAAGGAAAAACCACTATCGTGATATCGATTGATGGTGAATCGAAGGGAATAATAGGTATATCCGATAAACTTAAAGAACAGGCGTCTTACGCTTTAAAATTATTGCGAAAGATGGGATTGGAAATTTTCATGCTTACGGGAGATAACTTGAAAACAGCTAAGTCAATCGGGAGTTCTCTTAAAATCGACGAATCTCACATTCTTGCTGAAGTTTTACCAAACGAAAAAGCTTTGAAAATAAAAGAACTACAAGAGTCTTCCGATAAAAAGATCGTAGGGATGGTTGGAGATGGGATAAACGATGCTCCTGCGCTAGCTCAAGCTGATGTGGGGATTGCTATTGGTTCTGGAACGGATGTGGCAATAGAAACCGCGGATATAGTGCTTATGCGAGGAGATTTGCGAAATGTGGTATCTTCAATTAACCTATCAAAAAAGACGTACAAAAAAATGATAACCAACCTCTTTTGGGCGTTTATCTACAATCTTATTGGAATCCCAATTGCCGCTGGATTATTGTACTACTTTACTGGATTTTTCCTTCCGCCATACTTAGCAGCGGTATTTATGGCAACAAGCTCGGTATCTGTAGTTACCAACGCGTTATTTTTGAAAAAATTTGAACCAAAAACTCCACAACAAATCGAGGAAGAAAAACTTCTAAAAGAAGAGAAGGTAAAAGATCCGATTTGTGGGATGATTATTATTCCTAGCCAATCTATTGAATATGATTATCAAGGAGAAAAGTTTTATTTCTGCAATCAATCGTGTTTAACGGAATTTAAGTCAAATCCCGAGAAATACAAGAGCTATGACAACATAGATCCCAAATTGATGCGTAAGCAGGTGTCCAAAGAAACGCAAGTTGTCGTGGATCCAGTGTGCAAGATGCAAACTGATAAACCAGAAGAGTGGATCGAATACGAATATAAAGGCGAAAAGTACTATTTTTGCAATCAGTCCTGCTTAATTGAATTTAAAAACTATCCCCAGGATTATTTGAATCAAGAAAATATTAGTGAAAATAATCAACTAAACGTATCAGCTAAGAAAAGTGAGGAGAGTAATAAAATGTCGAAATTAAAATGTGTAGAATGTGATTACACAGAGGAAATTCCCGCACATTGCGGTAAGCCAATGCATATAGAAGGAGATCAGCTTGTGTGTTGGATGGGAGCCGGATGCGGGTCTCAAGATGTTCCTAAACATCACGATAAACCAATGGAAATTGTCGATTAATTCAATTTCCTAACCAAAATCTCTTTTTTTATATTATTCTATTGTCAAAATATCTGCAATTAACTAAAAAACTAGGAATATTCGTTAAGTTCATGATGAAATTAGAAGAGATCCCAACGTAATTCTCAGTCATTAATGATATTAAATTTATATACACTTGATATTATATTTAAAGATTCCAAAAGTGGAATTGTATTTTGAAGTATTGAGTTAGTAGATTAAATGTATCTATATTCTTTTAAGGTCCGTAATACAAGAAGGGTTGCATTAACCGCATGCTCTTCTCCTTCTCCTTTTTCTGGCTCCCAACTTCCATCTTTTCTTTGACAACTTTCTAAAGTATCTATACAACGAATAACAAGAGGATTATTTAAAGGTAACCCTGCATCATATAGACATCTAAGTAACCAGCCAATATAAGATCCCTCCCAGTTTTTAGAAAATTTCGAGTTTATTAAATTTAAAGCTCTTTCAAATGGCTCCGAATTAACACCTGGAAAAAAAGCTAACATAGGTAAAGCGATCCAGGTAGCTCGCAAATAACCAGTTAGTCTTCCACTTTTATTCATATGTTTCAACAAAAATTTTGAAGGACAACGGGTTCCTTCTGCTTCTGCATATCCAAAACATATTAAAACATGAGCACAATAAGCAGTTAACCTTACTTTTGTTTCAATTTTACTAGGTATCAACCATTCTGGTGAATTATACTTAACTACATCCTTTACTTCATCCCAGCTTCCATCACTTTTTTGACGATCTAGTAAAAATTGACATGCCGTTTCAACAATTCGATTTCGATATATCTTTAGATCATCAAACCAAAATAAAATATACACAGTATCACAAATATTGCTTACATCTTTAATCCAGAATGAAAATCCTCCATCTTTGTTTTGAAAAGTAGATAATTCATCAATTACTTCATTTGATACAGGCTCTTCAAAAAAGATGGCTTTTAAACGAGCTTTTTCTATTATATACCCGTTTTCAAGAACAAATTGAATAGCGTCATCAATATTCATTAAGTTCACTATGAAATTGGATATATTCCACTAAACTCAATCAAACTTCTAAGGGAATTAATAATACTAAACTTATATATCTTTAACTCTATTTAGAGTATAGAACATTCATTTCTACTTGTGAGAGCTAGATGATATGAAAGCTGTAATTTTTAGCCGTAATACTCCTTTCTTCAAACCAACAGTAGTTATGCAATTTCCAATAGATAGTGATAAGGATTACGGGGATCAAGTATCTAGTTTAATGGACCTTTACGATCGAGGCTTTTTTATTCACAATTTTAATGAATTTACCTGTGCAAACCTCCTTTTTGATATTAAAAGCCAATACGGACGAGAAGGTGTGGAAAAATTAATGATCTCTATAATTGTTGACGCTGACAATAAAATAAATACGACCTTAACTCAAGAAGTGATGGAAGGGTTTTCTATGGAGTTACAGAAGCTACAGGATGCGTATAAAGCTTTTTACATTGATTCAAAAATGTACGACGGAGATACTACAAAGTATACTGAAATCGAAAAATTACTGTTAAATTTTCACAAAAACTTTCCTGTAGAAGACACAGTTTTTCAAAGAAAAGACGCAAAGGTTCTTCTTTATGGGCTATCCTACGCGGGAAAAACTACGATAATACGCTGTCGAAGAAAAACTATTTTTAAAAACCTTTTACCAACAATGAGCGTAGATATTTCAAGGATTCTTGTAAATAACGTTTCATTACTCACTTACGACACACCTGGACACCCAAAATTTAGAGAAATGTGGAAACCGTATTTAAAAAATCAAGATGGATTGATATTTGTTTTAGATGTGACCGAAGAAATCAAATATCCAGATGCGAGAAAATTACTGCACATGATTGCATCATTGCCAGAAATGAAACATTTGCCATTATTAATCCTCTTTAATAAAATAGATCTCCACAAACCCGATATTAATTACCTTTCAACGCAAATGGGAATTGAGAAACTAAACGATAGACCTTTGAAATGCTTTCTCACTAGCGCTATTAAAAACATCAATATTGATGAAGCTTTCAATTGGTTATCCATGAAAATATACGAACGAGCCTTAAAACTTCCAGAAAGTGATGTTGGAGTTATTTTTGCTATTTGGGACGAAAATTTGGGAATAAAGATTGTTTCTACCTATCCACAAGACGCTTTTGACGATCCAGAATTAATAGCGATTAGATGCTTTTCTGTTTCCCAATTCGTGTTTGGTGGGGAGCAATTCAGAAAAACTTCGGTTATATTGCCACTTCCTAATATAAAAGCTAAAGCTGGAATCTTTTTTGATTATGTATTCGACGAAAATGTTCGAGGAGGTATGCTTCCTCTCTCCTTGATAGTCTATTGTAATGAAGATATCCCAAGTGCTGTAATAGATCAATATAAAATGCTTATCTTTGAAAATTTTTCTTACATCAAGGAGGATTACCAAAACAAAGACCATGTAACGAAGTATATAACGGAGATCTATAATGCTTTGATTAGTATGCTTGTAGGATCTAAAGAAATGCTTAGAATATTGAAGTTAGCCGAGGTAAGGTATAGAAGTTTGTTTAAAGCAGCTCGAGACGCGATATTAATTGTAGATAAGCATTCGGGTATAATATTGGATGCAAACGATCAAGCAATACATCTTTTCTTGTTAACTCCCGAAAATTTAATTGGACTTCATTTAGATCAATTAAAATTAAGCCAAGGAGAAGGTACTTTTCAAGATAGAATTTTAAGTCAATTAACCGACGATAAGCATCAAACTATAGTCTTGAATGTCGAGAACTCTCAACATAAAATTATCCCTATTGAAGTTAATTCAAGTGAAATTCAGATGGAAGGTCAAGATCTTATCCAATGCATTATAAGAGATATAACAGAGCGTAGGAAAACTGAGAAGAAACTAATAGAGTCTGAAAGCAAATATCGACATTTATTCGAAGATTCTCCATTTTCAATAACCCTTTTGGATCGAAATGGAGATATTATTGATGTAAATCCAGCGATGGAAAACCTTATGGAATACTTAAGAGACGAGTTAATCGGGAAAAAGTTCGTAGAATTACCAATTATCGACCGAGAACGTGTAGATATCTTCGAGCTTAGTTTGAAAAAGGAAGAGATATCAAAAAAATTACCTATGATGCAAATTGAGTTTTTTAAGAAAAACGGTGAGTCGTTATGGGGTCAAGTACAAACTTCTTTGATAGTAATTGAAGGCAAAAAATACTACCAAATCATTATTAAAGATATAACCGAGCAAATCGAAATCGAAAACGATATCAAAAACGTTTTAGAATACGAGAATATCCTTGCTCGAGTTTCCTCTAGATTCATAAGCACTAAAGACATTGATGATGCAATAAACGCGTCTCTTTACGAAATGGGTAGCTTAACAAAGTCACTAAGAGTGTATTTGTATCTCTTCTATGAACCAGACATCGTTAAAATACCCCGCTACGAATGGACGGCCGAAAATACAGTATCGTTAATTGATAAAATGCTGGATATAAATATGGAAAGCTTTCCTTGGTTAAAAAACAAGCTATTAAAAGAAGATTATTTATATGTACATAGCGTGTTAGACTTACCTGAGAACGCGAACGCTATTAAACTATTTATGGAATATCGTCAAGCAACATCTCTTTTAATCTGCCCTATAACAATAAATGAAAAGCCCGTGGGAATTTTAGGTTTTGATAATATCATAAAAGCAGAAGTTAGAGGTGATGAAAAGTTTTCATTTTTAAGTATCATTTCTGATATCTTGAGTAATTCGCTTGAAAGGATAGTAACCAATATAGAACTCAAATCTAGTAAAGAAAGTTTACGCGTTGAATTGGATCGTTCACAATTTTACAAGGAATTATTCATTCACGATGTTAACGATATATTTAACAAACTTTTATCTATTGTTGACCACCAAACTATAGAGCGCATCCCTATTTTAAATAGAAATGTCTATGGGGTAATAAAAAGCATAAGAGAACAATGCGTTGACGGAGATTATCTTGTATCCATAATCACAAAACTAACTCAATTGGAGGAACTTAATATTTCTAATTTCAAAGTTGAAATCGTTCAAACCCTAAATGAGGTAGTCGAAAATATTCTGACCAAATATCAAGAAAGGGATATTTCTGTAAAGATTACTCCCCATAAAAAAAAGTATTATGTTATTGGAAATGCGTTTATTAAAGACGCGTTAGAAAATTTAGTTATTAGTTCGATAAAATATAATAAGAAAAAGAGTATTGAAATTGAAATCAGAATCTCTCGAACTCTAAAAAACGATAGGAGTTATGTCAAATTAGAATTTGCTGACAATGAGTTTGAAATCTCGGATATAAAAAAAGAGCAGATATTAGAGGTAGAAAAACGACAAAATGAGAAATTAAGAGGAGTATTGTTAGGATTTTTACTTATTGAAAGGATTTTAGAAAAAATAGAGGGAGAAATTTATGTCGAGGGCAATAGATTTGTGTTTCAAATTCCAGAAGATACGAGTTAATTTTTAACGATGAAAACGCCTATTCTTGTTTTGCTTGCTTTGTATTAGTTATTCCAAGTGCTAAGAAAACAAACCCGATGGCAACAAGTGATAGAAATCCAAAATTAATCATAAATCCAAACGCAAATCCCAATATCATAAATGCGATTCCCATTGCTATAAAACCAGCGGAGTTTTTTCGCTCTCCTTCTTCTTCATTTGGTTCTTCTTCTGTATTCATTTCAATTCCTCTAACTTTAATTACCTATCGATTTACATTCATACCCTTATGATTATTAAGTTTATCCTAATACTTCAAAATATTTTTATTAAAGTCGATTAAGCAAATGAGCTCTAATGCCAATAACTATTTATTCGGAAAAATCTGCCGACCAAACAAAACATTCTTGATCGGATTCTTCGCTAACTGTTTTATATTTCTCAATAGCCTTAATTAAAATGGTGACTGAATGAAACTCATGATAATTATCAAAATAATTTTAGCAGAAACCTTTTTTTTTCCCAATATAGTACCCTCTTAGATATAAAATACTGTATATTATGTATGCTATGTTTTAACAGTATAAATCTTATCTAATAGCAAGCAGATCATATGTTTTTGAGGATAATACTTATTGTTTTTTCTGCAAACTGATTATAATATACATTATTATTACTATAAATAATCCAATTGAAGTGATAATTGAACCTACAACAAAAGAAATTTGATAGGCAACAAGATCTATGACACCTTCTGTTATTAAAATATCAATTATAGGACCTGATATTAAGGTGCATGCCAAACCCCAAGAAAGAAATAAGGTGGTGTTATATACAGCAAATAATTTTCCTCTTTTATCTGCCGGTATAATTTCAGATGCGATGGTATAAGAAGATGTCATAATAATAACCTCTGCTGTACCTATTAAAAAGCTTCCTACAAATATGAATATTAGATTTGGAGCGTATCCCGTCATTAATAAAGCGGATATAGCGAATACGCATCCTAAAATCAAAGTATTATACTCACCGAGCTTCTTACTAATTTTACCTGCAACTACTCCTATAATCATATTAGCGAGTGAGCGGAAATTAACAATTAAACTTAATGTAATATCATCCACATGGAATCCTGATTCCAAAGTTAAATATTGTGAATAGGGAATGGCAATCGAATTCCTTCCGAAATTAATAAACATTAATGCAACTATAAAAATAATAAAAATCATTAAAGTACCATTATTCGCTCCCGAGTTTTCTTCCTCGTTAACAACTTGGATAGATTCGTGTGAGGAGGATTTAGTTCCTCCTTCTGGCACAAAAAGCATAGGAACCGCGGATACAATCATCACTAAGGACGCAACGAAAAATAGTGGACCGTTTCTAAATCCGTATCCTGAATCGTATAGAAATCCTCCTATTGAGATGCCAAAAATCCTTCCTAACCCTCCAAGACTAGTTAGATTTCCCATAATCTTGCTCCTCTTTTCGTAAGGGTAAAGATCGCTTAACAATGCTGTCCAACCAATATTCGACATGGACCAAAACATTTCGACACAAGATAACCCTAAAATAATTACATAGCCAGCGACATAAAGATTATCGAAAGAAAAATGAATCAACCAAACTATCATGGTACCTAATCCAGCTAAAATCTCGCCCAACACAATGAGTGTGCGCCTTTTATTGAACTTATCACTTAATGGACCCCAAATTAGGTTTTGGAATAAAACACTCATGATCATTGGAAGAGTAGCATACAATGTAGTTTCAGTTACTGATAACTGAAGGAAATTTCGTAAGTAAATCGAAAGGTAAGTGTAAAATAACCCTCTGCGAAACATGGCTAACATCTGAAAGGATGACAGCCCCAAAAAAACCGAAGGTTTTTGCTTTTTGTAATTAATAGATATCACGCTTTCGAAGTACCCCTTTAAATAATGAAACTATCTTTAAATCATTAAATATCGCATATCCTTTAAAGGATATTACAAAAAAATGAGGAGTAAAAATTTACTTTTTTTACGCTTCTTGCTTTTTTTCGAATGCTTTAATCATGTTATTTATGAGGGTTTGTAACTTTTTCTTGTTAGGTATGCCTGTTAATTCCTTTTCAAAATCGGCGAATTGTTTTATTAAAATCGTGTAAATATTTCTCCACGATTTTTGTTGGTCATTTTCATTTGCCATTCCCCTCTGCAAATTTAAAAGCACACTTTTAGCTTTCTTGCGATGAATAGCTTTGTCAAATTTACTCTGGGAAAGTATTTGGATTTCCTTGTATAATTCCGGTCTAAAATTCTCTAGCGAACGATTTAAGCTATCGTCTGAGACGCACAGTAATTTTATTTTCTTATCTTCGGGTTCTTCGGGATTAGGGATTAATCTTAGCTCCAGATCATTTTTGCTTAATTCTTTTATAATCTGATATAATTCACCGGGATTAACTTTTAACTTTCGCTCAACATAGTCTGCAATCGATGAAATCGGAAAAGCTATATCCTCATACTTATCCACATTTTCTATTCTATATTGGTATTCGTCTCGCATGATACTAAGTATGGTTTCTTCAACTGAACCAAATACTTTGCCATCTTTAAAAGAAATCTCTGTCTGAGATAATTTTTCTTGAAACAGAGCTTTAGCTTCTTGTTTCTTTGTGTAATCGTTTGAAAGGCTAGCGATAAACTGATCTGATGCCTTTTCAGTATCTAATTCTGACGCGAGCTTTAACGATTTTTTATCACCTTTAGATAAAGTTCTAGTTAAACGTTGGGTTAAATAGCTCTTTGCTTTAGCTTGAGCGACTTGTTTTTTCTCAAAGCGTTCGGTCACTGAAATGAAATCAATGTATTTAACCCATTCGCCGTTTTCATCCCGTTGTTGGGTAATAACAATGTCCATATCTTTTCTAGCTAAATCGTTAATTAATGAATAGAGATGCGATTTGGAAACTAACGTGGCTTTAATCAGCTCTTTTTCGACAATTTCTATTGGATACGTTTCTCCCCTTCGAATGTATTCTGTACGGATGATCTTGTAGATTTTGTCGAGTTCCTCTTCTTCTTTATCAACGGTTTCCTTTTGCAATCTAATAAACATTGATGTTTCGTGCGGTTTTAAATAATATATCAACAATGTAGCTCCCAAGAACAAAATCATGATAATTGAAATTATGAACTTGTCGTAAAGTAAGACTTCTCCTATTCCGGTTAATACCTGATTCGGTATACGATTTAGACTAAAACGGGTAAGCGATTGAGCAAATACACAAGTTAATGAAAGCAGGATTAAACCATCTTTGTTAAAAATTAATACTTTCCATCCAAGCGTTTGTCCCATTTTTCTAACAATGCGATACAAGAAAAACATGGATACGGCAAATTCGATAATAAATATAAAGGTCACTGTGCCACTTGATTCTCCAACCGTTGCTTTTAAAGCTTCTATCGTTTCTGGTCTGAGAAGTAGAAAAATAGTTATCTGAAAAATTTGATAGAAAAAAATAAAAAACACTATTAGTGCATAAGTTAGATTATCAAAAGAACCTACGCGTTTGGTTTCAGCCTTTCGACGGGTAAACACATATTCAAATACAATAAATATCACGGTCATAATCAAACTAAAGTAAATCAACGGCATTATTACCCTCATTTCAAATTGATACACTTCTGCTGCTTGAGTGGGATTATTCGGACCAAAAAAGTCAAGCGCAAGAAGTACTAAAAATCCGCGGTAGAATAACGAAATAAACACCAATGCAACAATAACAAACCAAGGAGCGATGAGAGCAAAAAAGTATCTCTGATAAGAATACCTCGTAATAAACTTGGACTCGATTTTAGTTGAGAATTTTCTAGAGAGCATGTAGAACCTACTGCTATATAGAAAAAGCCAAATCATAGCAAACGACAAAAATATCGAGATATAGTTAATATTAGTATTGAGAAAAAGATAAAGGATGAAGAGGGGAACCATTATCGCCACATACACTATAATTTGCTTTATAATAGTATGTTTTTCAAATAACCATATTCTTAAT
>JAHPYY010000227.1 GCA_019058515.1 Promethearchaeota archaeon | reverse complement strand
TAATTCATATTCGTATAAAACTCGTAAATAACCGTTACCAAACAATAAAAACTGGTAAAAGACATTTCCAAATCCATAAGACACCCATTTAACAATTGAACTTCTAATTTCAGATTTACTAGACTCCATAGTTTTAAAATATATTATTTTTGCATTGGATCATGATTTATAGAGAAATAAAGATATATAAATTTAATGTCTGTAATCTGGATTTCTCTCGGGAAACTTTGCTCCTATCCAATTTAACCAATTATCGAGTTCGTTAACTAACTTATCGGTCACTTCAGGATAACTTTTAGAGAGGTTATGCTTTTCTCCAATATCGTGTTGAAGATTATAGAGTTCTAAGCGATTATCTTCGTAAAATTTTATAAGTTTGTAGTCACCCGACCTAATAGAGGAACAAGGAGTTCCACCCTGATTACCGTAGTGAGGAAAATGCCAGTAGATTCCTTCTCGTGGTAAATCGTTTCTACCTTTTAATAGAGGAACTAGACTAATTCCTTCAAGTGATTGATGATCTAAATATTCAATTCCAGCAATCTCGAGCATCGTTGGATAAAAGTCTGGACTTGTAACGGGTACATTACACTCACTCCCTTGGGCAATACTCCTTGGCCATTTCACGATTAAAGGTTCACGAGTCCCTCCCTCGTACATCCAGCCTTTTCCCTCTGAGAGCGGTGAGTTACATGTAGGAGAGCCTTCTGCTGTAGACAAGCCCCCATTATCAGAAGTAAAGATTACCACCGTATTTTCCGTTTCTCCAATTTCTTCAATGGTGGTTAAGATTCGACCTACATTTTCGTCTAAGGAGTGAATCATTGCGGCGTATTTTGGATCAGATTGAACTAATCTTCTCTTAATCCTATATTTACTTTTGTGCTCACAAGGAAAATATTCCCCCACTTCAAATGTCTTAACCTCTTCTAATCCCATTTTCTTTCTTTTTTCCTTGTAATAGCGCGTAATCTCCCGTTTAGCTTGTATTGGAACGTGTACTAAATAATACCACAAATTAAGGAAAAAAGGATTATCTCCCTTGTTTTTGATAAACTCAATAGCCTTGTCAGTTAGGTGATCGGTCAAGTAGGTTCCTTTTGGCATGTCTTTCATGTTTGGTATTCTCCAAGGGCTAAAATATCCATAAAAGGGTAGTCCCCAGCTACACCCTCCAATGTTAACATCAAATCCATGGTGTTCAGGATAATACGGAGATTCTCCTAAATGCCATTTACCAACATGCCAAGTACTATATCCACCTTCTTTGAGTTTCTTAGCAATACAAGTTTCTGAAAGCGGTAAATGGTCTATAAACGGTGCGTCTATGAGTTTTCCTCTCGCATCTCCTCCTATAAAGTTAGTCAGCCCTAATGTGGCGGGGTACTTTCCCGTAAGTATGCTGGCTCTCGTAGGGGAACACACGGGAGCTACAGCGTATGCGTCGGTAAATGTCATCCCTTCGAAGGCAAGTTTATCGATATTAGGTGTCTCGTAGAATTTACTTCCGTAGCAACTTAAATCCCTCCATCCCATATCATCTATTAGTATAAATACTATGTTTGGTTTTTCCATAACGCTAATCCTCCTTATAGTATTAAAAAAGAACTTGAGATAAGCACTATATTTAAAAATAAAAGAAAGATGTGTTGGGATTAAAAATTTGGTTTTTCGTTTTGCCATGGAGCGATTTTTTCAAACGCACGAGACACCTGGAAAACGGTGGTTTCATCGTATCGATTTCCAACAATTTGAAATCCAAAAGGAAGGTGTTCTCTAGAAAACCCGCTTGGTATCGTAGCGGCGGGATGACCTGTCATGTTAAATATATAAGTGTATGGCATCCAAGTTAGAGGTGCAGCTACTTTACCGTTAATTTCGGCGGGAAATAACATTCCAAGGTTAAACGCAGTGGTTGCAACCGTTGGCGTTAGTAATACATCGTGGGTTTCAAACACAGGGAAGATAGCGTTGTAAACATTCGTGCGAATATCCATTGCTCTCATTATATCCATTCCCGTATAAGATAATGCAGCGTTAACCATTTTAATCAGCTCTTCATCGATTTTATCTTTCCATTCTTTTAATAACGGCTTTAAATCAAACGCGGGCATCGCTGTGTGATATGTTAGATACGAAATATGCGGTTTCCTTAACTTAATTTTAACCTCCTCGATTGCCCAATCGTAGGATTTTAGCTTGTCAATGGATTCGAAAAAATTCTTCTTGACTTCAGGATCGATTAGTTTAGCGTATCCTAAATCTAACGAATACCCAATTCTCAATTTTTTAGGAATTTTATCTACTTCTTCAAAATAACTCACATTATCGTTAGGTAGACTATATCGATCAGCAATGTGAGGTCCTTTCATCGCATCTAAAAGCAACGCCGCGTCTTTTACATTCCTCGTAATAGGACCAATACAGGAAAATGTTTCTCCTCCTAACCCCATAACCGGATATATTGGCACGCGCCCAAAATGAGGTTTAATTCCGTACGCTCCACATAATCCCGCAGGATGGCGAATTGAACCTCCTCCGTCGGATCCTTGAGCAAGGGGACTAATTCCGCTTACCGTTGCTGCTGCAGCTCCGCCACTCGAGCCTCCCGAAGTTTTGTTTAAGTTCCATGGGTTCTTGGTCTCCCCAAAAATAGGATTATTTGTAACCCCCTTCGCCCCAAATTCGGGAGTATTGGTTTTTCCTAATATTACACATCCCGCTTCTTTTAAGCGTTTGGCTACTATCGCATCTTCTTCAGGTATATAGTTTTCAAAGATTAAGGAACCGTAAGTCGTTCTAATTCCCTTCGTCGGTACTAAGTCTTTTATTGAAAGCGGAATACCGTTAAGGATTCCCTTCGCATTCCCTTCTCGTACCCTTTTATCCGCTTCTTGTGCCATTGTTCTTGCCAGATCGAAAGTTGGAGTACAATATGCATTTATGATTGGGTTTACCTTTTCAATTCTTTCTATTAATGCTTTAGTGATTTCGAGTGAAGTTAACTCTTGGGTGCGTATCTTTTCCGCCATCTCGTAAGCGGGCATATAACAAATATCTTCATTATTCACCATTTTTCCTTCCTATGCATTGAATTGAGAGAAATGTTAAATTCTAACTTAAATATAATTACGCATGTTAGTAATAAAATCGTTTTTATTACTAATAAGCTTATAAATTTTATAGAGAGTATAATGAATCGTGTCGTTTAATCCTTCAAAGCGAGTAGAAAAGATAACTATACCTCCAATTGTAAAATTAAATACCATCGCTAAAAAGTATAAAGACGTAATCAACCTTGGTCAAGGAATAGCTCATTTTTCTCCACCAGAAGTGATTTATAAAGCCCTTACCGATTTACAAAAAAATCCAGATAAGCATATTTATTCTCCAGATATGGGAATGATTGAACTGCGTGAACTATTGAAAGAATCTTTAATCCAAAACAAGCAAGGCGATTACGAATTAGACGAGATCATGATTACCGCTGGGGCTAATCAAGCGTTTATGAATTTATGTTTAGCTATTCTAGATGTAGGTGATGAAGTTATAATACCCAGTCCATTTTACTTTAACAATACGATGGCAGTTGAATCTGTTAACGCAAAACCCGTAATATGGCCAATGCTCTTCAAGGACGGTACATTTGCTTTAGACATGGAAACCTTATCAACTCTCATAACTGATCGCACTCGTATGATTTTGTTGATAACCCCTAATAATCCAACGGGATGCGTTTATCCATTTGAAGATGTTAAAGAGGTGATCAAACTTGCGTACGAAAAACATATTTTCGTTATAATTGACGATACTTACATAGATTATAATTTTTTCCAAGGTAATTATGACTTTATCAACACTAACCTCCCAAACCAGCATATAATTCACATCGGATCCTTCTCCAAAAATTTTGGGCTAAGTGGTTGGAGATGTGGGTATATAACTTCTCACATCTTAATGGACGAATTACTAAAAATCCAAGACACTGTTATTATATGTGCTCCAATAATATCTCAATTAGCTGTCATTGAACTCCTAAAATGGCCGGACGCCTCAAAGTTTGTCAACGAAAAGAAGGGAGAAATAAAAGAAAAAGGATTATTTCTGTACGAAGGATTAAAAAATGTAGATTACTTAGACGCGGGAACCTTAAATGGAGCGTTTTATTTGTTTCCAAAAGTAATAACAGATAAAAAAGTTGACTCGGAAACGATAGCTCTTCAGCTACTTGAAAAATGTAGAATTTTATCTCTTCCTGGTTCTGCATTTGGCTCGGTAGGAGAAGGTCATCTCCGTATTTCATTTGGATTTGCAAATAAACAAATTCTGAAAGAAGCTATTGAAAGACTTGAGAGATACGAGCTTAGGTAAATAGAAAAATTATCCAATAACGTCATAAAATTAGTCGAAATTGGGTTTGGTTTTTTGCCAGGGAGCTATTTCTTCAAATGCTTTTGAAACTTGAAGTACAGTGAGTTCATCAAATCTTCTTCCTACGATTTGCATTCCTATAGGTAATCCATCACTTGAGAATCCACACGGTATTGACGCTGCAGGCTGACCTGTTAAATTAAATGGATAGGTAAAAGCGTGCCAAGCTGTTACAGAAACCCTTTTTCCATTAATTTTTGAAGGATATGGGACAGTTAAATCAAATGCGGGTATAGCAGTAGTGGGGGTAATGAGTACATCATATTGCTCAAAAATTGGGAGTATACTATCACAAAATTCTTTTCTTTCTAACATAGCTTTGGGTAGGTCTTGAGCTGTGTACCTCGTTGCATCATCAATAATGTTTATTAAACCGGGATCAAGTAAATGTCTCCATTTTTGAAGGTGTGGACTTAAATCAAAACTTATGAGAGACGACCACAAAGTCAGAAAATGCTCTTCAGGGTCTTGTAATTTCACTCTTGCTTCTTCGACTTGCCAATCAAATTTTCTGAATTTTAATACGGAATCTCTTATCACCTTTTCTACTACAGGATCAATAGCCTTTACATACCCCAAATCTACAGAATATCCAATGTTCACTTTATTAGGTTTATTCGATACTTCATTGTAATAGCTAATGTTGTCTTTTGGCAATGAATACCAATCACCCATGTAAGGCCCTTTCATTGCGTCCAGCATCAATGCGGCATCAGTAACATAATTTACAATTGGGCCATTTTGACTTAAGTCATAAGCAAATATGAATTCTCGTGGATAACTGGAAACCCTACCAAAACTTGGTTTGATCCCATAGGTACCATTCAAAGAACTAGGAATTCGAATCGACCCTCCTCCATCAGATCCTTGAGCCAAAGGACTTATTCCCGCGGCTACAGCTGCTCCTGCACCTCCACTGGATCCCCCAGTTGTCTTTGTTTTGTCCCATGGATTCTTAGAAACACCAAATATCAAGTTTTCAGTCACTCCTTTAAAACCAAACTCAGGTGTATTAGTTTTTCCTAAGAAAACGGCCCCTTCGTTTCTAAGTTTTGACACCACTAAGCAATCCTCTTCTGGAACGAAGTGTTCGTAAATTTTCGATCCAAATGTCGTTCGGACGCCTTTAACCATGTTCAAATCTTTTATGGAAGTGGGAATCCCATTTAATAAGCCTAATTTTTTTCCTCTTTTTACGCGCTTATCTGCTTCTTGAGCCATTTGCCTAGCAAGATCAAAAGTTGTGGTACAATACACATTGATAATTGGATTAATTTTCTCTATTCGTTCAATAATGACTTCCGTAATCTCTAAAGAAGTTAAATCTTGTGTTCGAATCTTCTCGACCATATGATGTACGGGCATAAAACATATTTCTTCTTTATTCAATAATTTCACCCAGAAGTAGTTTATAATCTATACTTTGTTAGTTATGAATATAAAACTATTCAGAAGATTATCTTTTTCAAAGATAACCTTTTAGTCGATTATTCCCTCTAGAGGAGAATATGAGCTAAGGTCACAGTAGTCATTAAGAACTTGTTAATCATAATTTTTGTAAATAAACTGAATAAAAAAGGGGGGTTATTTACTAATCTTTTCGATTCAAAGAATTTTTCCGTAAGTTGGTCAACAATTCATAGATTTATTCAATTGAAGGTAAAATATATTCTTCTAGAATCTTGAAAGGTGGTCTATATGTTACATAATTACCCCCCGTAAAAACTACAACTGTGTTTATTTCGGGCAAAACCATGATGTGTTGTCCTCCAAAACCAGAAGCACTAAACATACTTGATATAGAATACTGTTTCATCCACCACGAATATGAATAACCCAAAATTCCTGAATCTTCACCTGGGATATCGATCCCCGTATTACTCGGATATGGAGTAGCACACTTCTCAACCCAATGATCGGAAATTATTCGACTCTCGTTCCATACTCCCATATTTAGAAATGTTACACCAATTTTAGTCATAGCTCTTGGTGTAAGATATAAACCACCGGCTGCGTTAATCACGCCATTCTCGAATCGCTCAGTCCAGTAAGTAGAATCAATCTTTAAAGGCTCAAACAAGTATTTTTTAGAAAAATCATCAATAGTCATATTAGTAGCATTCCTAAGGATCTCACCCAGAACTTTCATATTACCACCAGAATATTGGAAATAAGTGCCAGGCTCAGCGATCAGCGGCTTCTCTAAAATGTAAGAGATGGGATCTTTTTCTGAATACCAGATATCAATCTCAGGGTTATCTAAACTACTATAATCTGCGCTCCATTCAGGCCATTCTAATCCAGCAGTCATAGTTAATAAATGTTCAATAGTTATTTTCTCTTTACCATCAATCTTAAGGTGCTGATGGTCAGGTAAATAATTAAATATCGACTGATTCACGCTTTCGATAAATCCTAGGTCTATAGCAATTCCAATACAAGCTGAAGTTATACTTTTAGTATCTGAAAGAATATTGTGAGTCGTATACTTAGTCCAAGTTACTAATTCCCCATGATGATTAGGTCCATCGTATTGCCATTTGTGACCCGTGAAATATTCTTCAAATACCAGTTTATTATCCCTGAAAATAAGTATAGAGTGCACTTCCGTGTAAATACCACAAAGAATTTCTTTCATTGCCTTTTCAATCAAACTTGAATCAATATTCACCTCATTTAAAGAACCAACCTCAATTCCGTCATTAATGTTCTCAGGTATTTGATAAGTGTACTCACTAGAGTTAATACAAATAGGTAATGGAGCAAAAATAATTGATGTAATAATTACTGCTGAAATAGTAGCTGATACAATTCCTAAAATTACTTTATTTCGTTTTTTCATCTTAAAGTTGAACCTCTTTTTACTTTACGATAATGTAATTCATAATCTTATTATAAATTAATACTTACCCTAAAAAAACAAAAAAAACAAATACTATTTTCAATCGTGCTGATGAGCTCTTTATTTCCAGTAACTTTTTTTCAAACTCAAACTTTAGGGATGTATCTTACATATTCGGAGTAAAAAAGTAAATAAATTCTCACAGTCTTAAGCTCAGCTCCTTTTAAAAAATATTACCTTATAATAGGTCGTTCAAATCATTTATAACCTTGAGTAAGTGGATGATTTACATTGTAAAACAATAAATTTATCTAAATGCTAGTATTTAATTACTATATTCTGTGAAAATAAACAAATGGTTGAAAAGAACCAAGAGAAATAGTATCACTCAAAAGAAAACTAAAACATTTAAATTTATGAGAATATGTTTAATAACATTAATATAAATTAAACTTATTTGTGAATTGAAATGCCAATCTTAGGAATTGATTACGAAATATGTGTTAATTGCGGTACTTGCATAGAAGCTTGTCCTAGAAAGTTGTTTACTGACACTGGAGATAAAATAGAGTATGGAGATCCCAATTCGATGTGTATAAAATGTGGTCATTGTATTGCAAGATGTTCAGAAGATGCGGTTCTCTTTGAGGATATGGGGGACACCTACGAATTTAAAGGTCTGAATTCCAATGACGACATCGTTCCTTACGATAAAATGTATAAATTCCTTCAAGCTCATCGCTCCATTAGGCGCTATAAAAAGCAAGTGGTACCAAAGGAGTTGCTGGAAAAAATTTTCAATGCGATGGCGTACGCCCCTACTGGGCGTAATATGAGATCTGAATCGTTTGTACTAGTCTCTGACCAGGAACAATTGAAAACAATGTCAGACGCAATTCAGGAAACCCTAACGAATGATAAAGCATGGGGGTGGTTGTATGGGGAAAGACTTGCTAATCTCGCTAAAGAATTCACTTCCCCAGTATATTTCGACGCCCCTCATTTAATTATCGTCCATTCACAGTTGTTTTTACCTATAGGAATCCAAAATATCGCAAACATCATTACTTATGGACGGATGGCTGCTCACTCTCTGGGATTAGGTACTTGTTGGAACGGGTGGACTCACGCTGCTTTTGAAATAAATCCTAAACTCATGAAACTCGCTAACATCAAAGCTAAACAGGTAGGGGCCTTCACTATTGGATATCCCGATGTTACATTTTATCGAACTCCCCCTCGTCGATTTAAACATGTGAAAGGCTTAGATTAATTTATTTTGCTTTAAAGCGATTATATTAGATAAGATTATGGATCTATAATTTCTTTTTTTTATTTGCTCGTCTTTCGTGCGCGTATAGGTTTGGATGGAGTTTTAAATCCACAACGGCAAGAATTAACAAAATAATAGCAAATAAAGCGGATGTATATCCAATTAGATCGTAGGCGTTAAGGTACATTAACCCAATAAATAAACCTCCTATCTCAAGATATCCAGTGGCAATTAGAGGGGCGATAGATTGGGAAACAGATTGAATGTTAGTACTCCACCCACCAGCTTTTCCCTGTTGGTCGGCATCTACAGATCTAGTAATGTTTCCTTGAACAAGAGATGGCATAAAAGCCATACAAAGCGCAAAAGGTATTATGAAAATGAATACCATCCATAACTCATTTAAGAATGGGTAAGCTAAAGAGCATCCTAACGCCACGGAAAACGTAAATAATAACAAACGCTTTTCTCCTACTTTGCGAATAATTCTTTTTAGCAAAATTCCCCCGTAAATAATGGCTGCAAATGCTCCAAATGTCATTAATAATCCGATAACTTCTGGTCCACCCCCGTATCTTTTATCAACGACGAGTGGAAAGCTTGAATTAAACATAACCGTTATTAAAAACACGAGAAGGCGTTGGGCAAGTCTAAGCACAAACGCTCTATTCCATATTGTGTTTTGTTTGACTTGATTTGCTCTTAACGATTCTAATTCCAATTTAAGATCTACTCGTCTCTCAGCTGGCATGCTTTCAATTAATACTTTCCAAGTTAGTATTATGGAAATTATTGACAATGAGCACGCTACGAAAATCGGGTACCTCCAATTTAACGCTCCTAAAAAACCTCCTATTAGAGGACCTAGAATCATTGCGGTCGCACCCGACACCGTGATCTTTCCAATTTCTGAGGTTCGAGTTTCAGGAGTAGTCACATCCGAGATATAACCTTTTATAATGGGAAATTGACCCCCAAAGATTCCATCTAAGATTCTAGAAAAAAATATAACCGCAATATTATCGGAAAACCCAAGAACAAGAAATGCCGCTAATGTACCCGCTTGAGCGACCATTAACGGTGGCTTTCTCCCGTACTTATCGCTTAATCGACCCCAAATCGGAGCAGTCAATAGAGCCGTAAAAGCGTTTGAGGATATTATTATACCAACCATAAAATCCGATGCATCGTAGATTTTCGCTATCCCTGGTAACAGAGGTAAAATCAGCGAATATCCCATAAAATCCACAAACACGCTAAGCATCACAGTCAACATCGCTTGACGGGTGCTTATTTTGTACTTTTCTAAGTTATTGTAGTCAGAATTATAAGACTCTACGCTTTCTGGCATAAAGTATTACCCTGATTCGTTAAATTAAGAAACATGCCGTATCTATTAAAATATCCTAAAATGACTTGAAAATTAAATTAGCATAGATAAAAAACGGAAAAAAGAGTGGAGGATAAAAAAAAGGAATAATGAAAGGAGAAAAAGAAGGGGCACTACACGCTAAATAGGATATTTGTAAAACAGATTTTGATAGGTATTACCTAATTATTCCTTTTTTTACATAGTAAACCAAACGATGCTATTTAAAGGAAAATAGACAATAAATTTACTAAACTTAAGCAAAAATTTAAAAAAAGCGTAGTCTCTCGAGATTCTTAAGGGAAGAATATTCACTAATAAATAATACATAAGTGAATACAATAAAAAGTGGTAATATGTTGATAACAAGCGAGAATTATGTATGTTTGGAATGTGGTTGTGAGTATGAAAACGACTTAAATATAGCCGTGTGTCCCAAATGCTTGGAAAAAGAGGTTTCAAATTATAAAGCAGGTATTCCCTCAAAATATCACACGGTGAACCATTATATAAGAG
>JAHPYY010000226.1 GCA_019058515.1 Promethearchaeota archaeon | reverse complement strand
GGTAGATGGAGTGGTTGTGACTGGGGGAGAAGGTGGTGGCCATCAATCGTACGAAAAAGTTAGTACTCTTGTACTACTTCAACAAATGAATACATTTTTTCCCGACTTGCCTAAAATAGCGTGTGGGGGATTTGCTACGGGAGAAGGTCTAGCTGCTGCCCTTTCATTGGGAGCAGGAGCAATCGCTATGGGCTCAAGGTTTATTGCTTCAAAACAGAGTGAATTTCACGAGAACTATAAAGCATTGATACCTCCGGGTAAACCTCAAGATACAGGGTTATTCACTGGGTCGTTCGGACCTATTCGGTTATATAAAAACCAATACGCAGTGGAACATCCTGCTCCATCCACAAAAGAAGAGATGATTGCATACGAACAATCTATAACTCCAGAGCAGCAAGCTAAGGATCTAGGCGCTTACGACAGAGTGTATAGTGGGGATACCGAAAATGGAGCAGTGTTACTTGGTCAATCAATCGGTATTATCAAAGAAATCAAGGATGTTAACGAAATCATCGAAGACATAATAAAGGGAGCAGAGAACATTATTAAAAAAAGCTATTCTCTTTTAAATTAAATCTTCTCAACTTTTTTCATTTATTTATTACTTCTTTTTTTGTCTCGCTGGGTTTAGTCTTATCACTAAAACGGCGCTTGCAACCCAAATTGTCCACACTATAGGAATTATTGTTGACCATACTTGAATTGGGAGCCCTGTTCTATATGATGCGTCTAAGAATTCCCACCTTACAAGTAAGAGTAACGCGAAAAGTAAGAGGAATAAAGCCGCAACTCTTCGTAAATGTTTTACCCATTTTGTTTTCTTATCGCTTGATAACTCAGATCTCCCTTGCTTCCCGACAATAATATATCCCTTAAGAGATGCAATTACAAGTAATAATATCGCCAATAAGGAAATTATTAACTCCCAAATTAGCGTTATAAGGTGACTATTATACTGTTCTTCCCAATTTATTTCAGTGGGAGTTTTTCCTACTATTCCTCCCATATTTTTTTCCCATTGGTTCATTACTTCCGCTCTTAACTTTCCACCCCACTCTGCGTTGGTAAGGAAAACGATTCCATCCCCTGTTTCTCGTATGAATCGATAACATCCGTGATACCCTCGGTTATCTCCTCCATGTCCTATACCATTCTCCCATTTTCGAGCCTATAGTAGTTGAATCCAAGAGTGTAACCCCAGGTATCTCCCCATACTGGGGTTAACATCTCTTCCATCGTGCTTGAATTGAGAACGCTCTGTCCGTTTAAAAAGAAATTGCACCAATTTGCCATATCTTCGATACTAGAACAGTGACCTGCTGCAGCTAACAACGATGAATAGAATAAGGGATAACTGACTCTAAAATATCCAAACCCATTTGATAATTTCCCTCTTATTTCTTCGCTTAAATAAGTCCCCGTGTTTGATAGACCTAAGGGTTGAAAAATCTCAGTTGAAAGGTAGTCAATATAAGGCATTCCTGTTATTTCCTCAATTAATAATTGTAATATTCCAAAACCTCCTCCGGAATATCGATATTCGGTCGCTGGCTCGACAATCACTTTTACTCCCTCCTGAGTCAACGCATCCTCTATTTTTGGCAATTGTTCCGGAAAAAAACTCCCTACATTAACCCCTTCTACCGAAAGACCAGCGACATGAGCTAATATACGCTTAGTTGTTACTTTATTGTTGTCGAACGAAGAATCAGGTAAAGACCAGCGAGTGAGATAATCTTCTACAGAAGTGTTCAAGTCAATCAACCCTTCTTGATTTAGCTTCATTATAGCAAAAGCGCATTGAGTTTTTGACATTGACGCGATTTGAAAAGTCGTGTCTTTTGAAATTTTATTCAAGCTAAATTGATCTGAATAGCCAGCGCAAATATAACGCGTTTGATTGTTAGAAATGATAGCAATTGCTACTCCCGGAATTGAATAAGTGGAGAGAAGGTCGGTAATACGAATTTCTAGTTGAGTTTCAAATTCTTCTACAGAAGATACATCCGAAAGCGATGCGGGAGAATACATAGCTCTAAAAAACAATATATTAAAAGAAGTAAATGGTATAATTCCGACTAATAGTAATAAAACAATCGCTCTTCGACTATGCTTTGTCATATTCTATTATTAAACTAAGATATTAATAAAAATTATTTTTTAAGAATCAGTTCTACAAAATAATCAAAATCTCTATTATACGATCTCTCTGCTTCTGGTGAAATTTTCGCAAATACACATCCAGGCAACTGATTCATTCTTAGGTGATAACTAATACATTCGCAACACTTACCTCTTCTTTCGCAATCGTAAGTGCAAGCACAATCTTTCCTTAACTCATCTTGGTTGCATTTAGACATGATAATCTATGTTTTATTAATCGTTTATAGAAAAGAATTTTTGAGTTTACTTATGTTTGATTCCTACAATATTAAATATATAAAAAAAGAAAGAAATCTATAAAAATAAAAGATTTAGAATTAAGTTCCTATTTCTTGCAAAATATCGTGGATTTTATATTCTATAGCTAAAGAATCTACTAAACCTATATTAGCATCTGTGGATTTCACTATATTCAATATTGCTATATCTGCACCATTAAAATACGCTTTTCGGACGCTATTTTCGTTTAATCCTCCCGCAACGGATATAAAAACATTATGTTTTGATCTCACTTTGTTTATGTCTTTATAACGGATAATTGAACGAGGATTTTGCTCTTCATCCCTGCCCTTATGTATTACCACAGCGTCTGGTTTATTTGTCATGGGAATTAGTTTTCTCAAAGGATTAACTACTCCTAACATATCAATCATAGAATACATTGACAATTCTTTACAGGACTTACAGAAGAAATCTAAAGTATCGGTGGGAGCGCTTCCCGCTGCAGTGACTGCATTTGCCCCAGCGTTTCTTGCAAACGCCACTTCTTCATATGCTCCGTCAATCGTCTTTAGATCTGCAACAATAAACCCCCGCCACATTCTCCGAATTAGATTAACCCCACTCATCCCTTCTCTTTTTATGTACGGAGTTCCTGCTTCAATTAATATACGAGGATCAAAAGGGATTTGTGGGAGAATACGTCTTACATCGTACGAAGTGTGATTAAATGCAATTTGGATATATCTCCTGTTTTCCAGCAGCTTTCGAAGCAAACAATCACCTTTAGTTAATTATAGGTTTTTTAATATTTTATCTAATCCACTCACACCAGGCATGAAGATAACGACTTTTTCACTCGGATCTTGAGAAATGTCTCTGATAGTTTGAAGCGTTCTAATTTGGAGTGCACCAGGCTCACTAGCCATTAACTTAGCTGCTCTCTGAAGGTTTTCTGCTGATGCAAGTTCTCCTTCGGAAGCAATAATGGCTGCTCGCTTTTCTCTTTCTGCTTCGGCTTGTTTAGCCATAGCTCTCTTCATTTCGGCAGGTAACTCAATTTCTTGTATCTTAATGTTCTTTATATCAATTCCCCATTCGTTTGTTTCAGTATCCACAATTTTTCGAATATCGGTTGCAACGGTTTCTCTTTCAGTTAAAACCGAATCTAACTCCATATTTCCTATCACATCACGTAGAGCTGCTTGAGTGTATTGTCTGACAGCGAAAGTATAGTTCTCTATCTTGATCACCGCATCTTCGGGTCGCTCCACTCTGAAATACACTACAGTGTTAACTAACACGGGTATATTGTCTCGCGTGATTACTTCCTGTCTTGGAATATCCTCAGTAACAATTCGCAAACTAACTTTCTGTGAGGATTCGACAATAGGAAACACATATACTACACCAGGACCTATTACTCTGTTGAATTTGCCTAACCTAAATATAACTAACCTCTCGTACTCTAAGATAATCTTAATTCCAGCTAAAAGCCAAATCGCTAAGACGATTGCAACGACTACTACAATTGGTATTATAAAAAATAATGGATCCAATCCTTGAAGCATCATTTTTCTAATTTGTTATAAATTTTTGAATTTCATGTTCCTCAAGGAAATATACCTATAAAAATCTATGATCTAGCCGAATTAGCTTTACTGAAAAAGTTTTCTAAATAATTCTTTGGATCAAGAATAAGAAGAAATTTAACTATAAAATATAAAGGGTTTGAGTTATTCAGCTATCGAAAAGGTACCGTCAGTTACGCCGCAACTTGGACACGCAAAACCTTCTTCTGGAAAATCCTCTAAATCAAATTCATGGCCACACTGGTCGCATTTAAATTTCATATTTTTATGACCGTCCGATTCTTAATTTAATGAGATCGATATCAAAAGACAAGATTTACTTTTGATTAAAATAACATAGATTTTTATTAAAAGCTTTTGTAAATCTCACAATATTAAAATTGGGAAGTCCTCTTATATTTAAATCGTTTAGAAAGAAGAAAATTTTCAAAATAATTTAAAAATAGTTGCTTTATTCGTTTAATATTTATAAAAAATTAAATTAGCTAAGGATAACATCTAGATGAGCTTAGTTAGAAAGGTCCAACCGAAATAACCTTAAAATCTCTAATATTATGGTATCTCTATTTGCTCTTGTGAGTTTATACACCTTAAAGGAACTACAATTACTCCATTCTTTTAGTAAATTAGGGAGTAAAGTTTTTCCAATCGTGGCTATCAATTTTACGTCTGATTTAATTAAATCGGTAATGAAAGCGCGAAATTTTATAGAAAGTAGCTCCATTTTTCCGATTTCATCAATCAGGTAGAAATCAATATTAGAATCGTTTAAATATCTAAAATTTTCTATAAAATTTTCCAATTCGTCAACAAGCACGCCGTACCTACGGACATGAAAGGGTGTGTTAGGTTGGTTAATCCTTGCCAAAGGAACGACTTCTCCAGTAGTTATTCGTTCCAAATCGAACCCAATTCTTTTTCCTCCAACCTTTACTTCTGGAGTTAGGAATCCGTCTACATTTTTTTTTTGATTTTTAAAAATTTCAATGAGTTTGTAAATAAGGGTTGATTTACCAATCCCAGGAGCTCCAGTAATGAATACTTTGTTCATGCTTCCAAAAAAGGAAAATTAAGAAGTAGGTGTGCTATGAATTCAGCTCTTTGAACTTTAAAAGTAATTTTTCTTGCTCTTTTGTTATTTTCTTTGGGATTACGATGTTAACGATAACATATTGATCTCCTCTTCCTCTTCCTTGAAGATACGACATTCCATGGTTTTTAATGCGGAATTCAGTTCCATATTCCGTTCCAGATGGAATTGTAAGCTCTCTTTCCGAAATCTCGTCTTTTTTGTAATCAATGGTTGGTACCGTAATTTTCCCCCCTAAGATGGCTGTTACTACATCAATATCCACTTCGGTATATAAATCGACTCCTCTGCGAATAAAGTTTTTATTCTCCTCCACATTTATTCGAAGATACAAATCACCTGGTATAGCGTTAACTGAAGGAATGTGTCCAGCTCCTTGATATTTCAAGTGAACACCTGTTTCGACTCCTGGCGGAATGGTTACTTTAATTTTCTTAAGTTCTGGTACTATTTTCTTTCCTTTACAAACTTTACATTTCTTAGTTATTTGTTTGCCTGTGCCATTACAATACGGGCAGGTTGATTCTCGGATTATCGTCCCAAATCCAGATCTCGACATTTGTCGCATCCTCCCCGATCCTTGACACTCAGAACAGGTGACAACACTAGAAGGATCTTCCGCTCCAGTACCTTCGCAATCAGAACAAGGAACATAGCGTTCGATTTCAATCTCTTTTTTTAGTCCAAAAACCGCTTCTATGAATGTTACATCGATTATATCCTCTAAATCCTGACCAACTTCCCTCCTTGGTTGTCTTTGCCTAGTTCTGGAACCAAATCCGAAATCGGCAAAGTCACCAAATCCCCCAAATCCGCCAAATATTGATTTAAACAGTTCGTCTAGTCCTGGGATACCTCCTCTAAAAAAATCGCTCATATCGACGTCAACTCCGCTAAAACCATATCGGTCGTAATTTGCACGCTTATTTTCGTCGCTTAACACTTCGTAGGCTTCTTGAATCTCGATAAACTTATCTTTCGCGTTAGGATCGGTTTTGTTCATATCTGGATGGTACTGTTTTGCTAATCTTCTATACGCAAGCTTTATCTGGTCGATCGTTGCGTCTTTCGACAGACCAAGTACTTCATAATAATCTCGTTTTGATGATGACATAAAAAAAGGTGAACTCTGGGGGTATTACTGAGTATTAAAGTCCTTTCTCAAATTTATTTTTTTTTAAAATTATGCAATAAATAATTACAAATAATGTACTTTAAGTAGTACAGTTTTATCTGTAATATTCACATATTTGGCAAAATTAGATGATCGTAAACAAACCTTAAAAAAAAAAGAATTTGGGAAGAAGACTATTCTTCTTTAAATTACTCAGTTTTCACATCAGATACCGCATCAGCTGGTCTTTGTAGAAAAGGCATAACAATTAACCTAACTCCAGTGCCTAGAGCACCTCCTAATGCGCCAAAAAGAGCACCACATAGAAGAATTATCGTCAAAATCAAGCCTCCAAAACCAGAACCTAAGATAAGCCCTCCAAAGCGATCTAACAGCGTTAACGCATTAATTGCAATTATGTTATAGAGCGAATAAATAAGCCAAGTGATAAATACTCCCACCGCTCCACACAAGCTCCCATACAGCATTTTACGGTTAAGTAATCCTCCTGCAATTCCCGCAATGATTACCAATTGCCAGATTGGAATGAAGATTAATACAAATGATGAAACTGAGGTAACTACAACGCTCAAAATCACGTTTCTTTCTTCCAGTTTCACTTTATCCACCTCCTAAAGGATTGAAATATGTTGAAGAAGTAATAGAATTTTGAGGAAAATTCGATAATGTATTAGAAAAGTATTGAACGTGATACTTACCTTGAAGAAAAAGCTCTTCTAGTTGGTCGGAATAATGTCGTGAGTTTGAATAACCTCGCTCTCCAGAAGGAATCACGCTAATGGTGTTGTTTAGATTGCTGAAATCCATTATTACCCTTTCGGATGCTCCTCCCCGAGCGTATCCTACTCCGTTTCTAATATTAGCTCCTGAGGGATTAACAGTATAACCCTCCCCATCAGCTTCGAAAGGTCCTATACTTAACGAGTCGAGACCTGGGGCTATTTGTACGAAGTAATCTTGATGTATTTTACCCCATTTCCACATAGAGATCTCTTCGGTATTGTAAAACTCAATTAAATCATTTAACGCCGCTTCAAGTGCTTTCAAAATGATATCGTCCCTTGTTTCAATAACATCAGTTGTACTTGTATCATCAAACCATTTAGAATTAGGAGAGTCTCGAGTTAATCCTTCTAACACATTTAATTGAGGACTCCCTATTGCCCCTTTAGCCGACATCTCTTCAAACGTATAATCCTGAAAGTAATCTCGCCACTTTCTATAAATACTCGGGGTGGATAATTCTTTATCCATTTTGTAATTCCAATCTTTCAACTCTGTAAGAACATTGTTTATTAAAGTAGTTCGCTCTGAAGCTGTCATAGCTTCAATTGCGTTAATAATAAAAGGCGTGAACGCTTTAGCTGCTGAAGATATAATGTCGCATTGGAACGCTTTCATCTCATCAATACCTATACTTCCATCTGGCGCGCTTGAGAGTAGTTCGTTAATCCGTCTGGCGCGATAACCCGTAGCGTACGAATTTTGCAATAAATACTGGGTGTAATCCGGACCAACTGCTATCTGATTGGCAGATACAAGATAATTTTGATCGGGATTCTCGGAGTGAGGTAGATCCTCGAAAGGAACATATCCAGTCCATTCTCCCTCCCCCTTCGAACCATTATAAGGTAAATACCCATTACCTTCGCGTATAGGAACTAATCCCGTTGGTCTAATGCCGATATTGCCGTATATGTCCCCATACACGATATTTTGAGCTGGAACATCGAAATCTTTAGAAGCTTCGTTAAATTCCTCTCTGTTTTTCGCGTAATTAAATCCCGTGATTGCGTCCCAAATGCGAGTAACACGGTAAGCAGTCCATTTAGGACATAACACGTAATTTGTTTCTCGGATTGAGGTTGGAACTCTATCTTCTCTTATAAAATCGTTTAATACAGGTCCATGTACTGTTTCCTTTACCGTAAATTCTACTGGTGTATTTCCTGTCACATTAATTTCGTAGGTTCTGGTCTCGTATTCTTTTGCTTCTCCATTGTAAATATAGTGATCTTCGTCAACTTCCGTAAAATAGTACCAATCCATAACATCATAACCCGTATTCGTGAATCCCCAGCCTAGATATTGGTTGTGACCTACTATTGGTAGAGCACCTCCCGGAAGCGTAAACCCGTAAGTGTTTAAACCCGTATCCTCAGCAACTAAATGAGCCTCGTACCAAATACCGGGCATGGTCCATGCTAAATGCATATCGTTGCACAGAATTGGCTTTCCCGTATCGCTTTTTATTCCGTTTATCACCCAGTTATTCGAACCGATAAGATTTTCATTTCTCAAGTCCTGAATTTGCTTATACGATGGGACTTCTTCTATGTTTTTTATAAAGTTCATTATTTCCCCTTTTAAGTCTTCAGCTCCAACTGACTGCTTTAAATCTTCCCCAGCATCAGAACTATCAATGTATTCACCGTAATTGGGGCAAATCGGAATTTGACCGTAAGTGGAAACAAATAGCTCTTTAAAATCTTCCGTTCCCAAGGCTTCGATATTGATTAATCGGTAAAGATCGGCGGTCTGCCATGTAAGCATCTCTGCCATGTACTTTGTTAGGCACATGGTATCCAACATGCTCCAATGAGTTGGCTTAAAGTCAAGGATTTGATATTCAAGGGGTAAGTTCGATTGATGAGTGTCTAAGTAGTAATTTATACCTTTAGAATAGGATTCTAATGTGTCATAATGTTCGATTTCACCTTGAGATACTAACTCCATGATATAATCGGTGGTCTTTTGCGCCCAATACTCTTTTCCTGTTGCTAAATTATATTTGTCTTGCGAAAGGGCAAGTTCACCTAATACTTCAGAAAGCTTTCCCCTTACTAGCCTTCGTATCAAATCCATTTGAAAGAATCTATCTTGGGCGTGAAGATACCCTATCGCAAAACCTACATCTTCCTCAGTTTTTGCGAACACATGAGGAACACCCCATTCATCGCGATAAACTGTGACTTTTTCAGTTAAATCAGCTGAGAAAATGGTCTCAGATATTGGTACTTCCGATTGAACATTCCAAACGCCTGAACCCGGTAAAAGGATATTTCCTAATGGTGCAATAAAGCTGATTAAGGGAATTGAAAAGATCGACATAGAAACAATGGTAATGACTACAGCTGCAACAAATTTTACCAATAGTTTCTTATCTAGATTAATTATATAATTTCACCATATTCAATTGTACTTAGATATTTTATTCATGTATTATATGATGATTTTTAACTATTTAAAAACTAATTTATGGGATAATTATTTCCATACCAATCTGTTAGTTATTGCCTTAATGAAATTTAATCTTTTAGAGGTTAGATTTCTACCAAAAATTTAAAAAATTTCAATAAAAAACGAAATTCCAAACTTCTCTACTATAAAAAGAAAAAAAAGCTAATTTAGATTAAAATTAATTCTTTCAAACATAAGTTTGAACCATTAAAGTAGAAGTACGACAGTAAACCGATGATTTTGTGCTTAAAGCTACAATTGTCAGGGTGTGTGCACCCGAGGATAACGAATCAGTAGAATGTTGAAGTGAAATAGGAACAAATAGTCCCGATTCATCTTGATTATTTGCTCCGGCTGCTTGAGCAGGAGTATTTACAATTACTCCATCGATAGCAAATCTAAATATCATCCAATTACTACCAGTAGCACTTAAAGAATGCACTCTAGAAATAAGTAAAAAATACACTTTCTCACCGCTATTTACTTGAAAAGAGATCGATAATCCCGTTATGGTTTCGTTAGTATTAATCGCAGAAGGCTTCCAATCGGCTAATAATTCGTCATACCACATACCCCTTACAGAAATCTCATCAACTACATCTTCTAAGTCTTTTAAATCGTTATCTAATCCGTCGATATTTGCTTGGAAAGTGAAATAAGAATAGGCCGCAAGACCTAAACCCGCCGCTCCAATAATTAATCCCAAAATGCCAACTACTACTCCAGAGGAATTACTCATTTTTTATTAACCCCATTTAACTAATTTGTGTTAAATTTTACTGAAAATTGAATTCATTTTATTTAATGAAATCGAATTTAAAATCATTTGCTAATTGAATAATGTCTCGACAATAATGTTATATCGCTACATGAATAAGAATTATGGTTAGTGAAAAATACTTCCATTAACTAATTTGGATTAGATTTTCTTAGAAATTAGATTTCATTTTTATCAAAATTTGGTCCTATATAAAATTTATTTTAACTAAAACCTCTTTAAAATGAGTGTTCTGAAAAATTCTACTGTAATTAAACAATTATAATCAATATTGAATATATTGATATTCCTAGCTAGTAACAATAAAAATCCGTTTTTAAAATTAAAATAAAAATAGAGGGAAAAATTTAGGTCTAAATAAATACTTTGTCGAATCTTATCAAAAGATAGGGACTAATAGAGTTATTACGAATTTAATCTTAAATAGAAGCTAATTTTTCATACATTGAAAATATTATAATGAAAAATAAAAGCATTGATACCAATAATAGCATAATTGTACTCGAAAAGTATAACCTAGCTTCAACTTCTACCATAAGAAGTAGGAAAGAAGCTATATTCCATGTTCCATGAACTATAATTGCTACAATTACATTACCGTTCGTATGTTTATAAACATATGTCATGAGTATACTGAGCAATACGACGGTAATTGGATATATTACTAGATATTGTAATATCGAAAATGCGCCTTGAGCACGCCAGTCAGTTATTAAAAAAAGAGGGAGATGCCAGAAGGTCCAAATGAGCCCAACAATTATACCTGATGGAATTTCACCATATTTCTTAATTATATGAGGTAAAAGAAAGCCCCGCCACCCTAGTTCTTCTCCAATTGGACCAGCAATACTAAACATCAAGAAAAAAAGGTGAAAGTTAATAAAAATCAATAGAAAGTTATTAAAAACATAGGTCCACGTTATTATCTCAAAGATACAAAAAAGTATTGTCGTAATAACAAAAAATTGATATAATACAATAGGCAACCATATTAACGAGAACTTATTTGTGTATCGTTTTGCTAATTTCGTAATTCCACTTTTGCCTTGAAGGACTCCTGTAATCAATATTGCTGATATTGATGGTCCAAATGAGCCAATAATAATCAAAATTAGGAGATCTGAGGTGGTCAATTGAAAAAGAAGATGTAAAATCGCTGCTGGAATACTAAATGACCAAGATATAATATACGAAAAAATTATAAAAAATGTTATTGGTCTTTTTCCTAAAGTATTGCTAATATTTACCATAAATTTCGCCTTATTCCCCATTAATGTAAATTACTATAAAAGACTGTTGAAGGGTATCGAATAGAATAATATAAGTTTGAGAATACTATTTAGTAAGAAATTTAGGAAACAAAAATTAGAATTCTTTCTTTTTACTCATTTTTTCCTTGTTATTCTTTTAGGATTAATTCTAAAAATATTAAAGAAAAAGATTTTGGAAAAATTGTATGAAAATTGTAGGAATTATGTCTTAATTAATAATTGTAGGAAAAAGAATATTGAAAAAATTAAATGAAAATTTTGTTTAATAAACGGTTAGATCTTGAAGGATATCCACCTATTTGGTTATTGGGTTAATCTTCGGATTCATCCCATTCTACATCGACAACTTTCTTTTTTTCGTCCTTTTTGTCTTCTTCCTTCTTGTAAGTTGCTCCACCCGCTCCAGGCTGACCACCCATACCTCCTGGTGGGGGTGCTCCTCCCATGCCACCTGGTGGAACCCCTCCAAATCCTTGAGCTGCTTGTTGGGCTGCCTGAGCTGCTTGCTGATAGTTAGCGTCCTGAGTTTGTTGTTGATATATTCTTTGCGAAAAGCCGTACATTGATTTTTGAAGGTTTTCGAGTCCGAGTTTGATTCTCTGGACATCCTCGGTTTTTAAATCCTCCTCTAACGATGCAATTGCCGCTTCAATTTGGCTTTTCTCATCCGACTGGATCTTATCTGCGTTTTCTTCCATTAATTTCCTCGTTTGATAAATCATCGATTCGGCGTTGTTTTTAGCTTCGACTTGTTCTTTAATCTTCTTGTCTTCATCTTCGAATCTTGAAGCGTCTCGAACTTTTTGTTCGATTTCTTCGGGAGTCAAACCTTTAGCTCCAGTTACTGTAATTCCAGTTTCTTTTCCCGTTCCGAGGTCTTTTGCTGTTACGTGTACAATTCCATCAACATCAATCGAAAATTTGACTTCTATTTGAGGTACATTTCTTGGCGCAGGTGGAATTCCCGTCAAATGAAACATCCCAAGTGAAATGTTGTCTTTGGCTAAGTAACGCTCTCCTTGTAACACATTTATCGTGACAGCAGGCTGGTTGTCAGTGGCAGTGCTAAATATTTGTTTCTTCTCTGTGGGAATCGTAGTGTTTCTTTCTATTAATTTTGTAAATACATTTCCAAGAGTCTCTACACCTAACGATAACGGAGTGACATCTAATAACAAAATATCTTCAACATCTCCCGCAATTACTGCTCCTTGAATTGCAGCGCCCATAGCAACGCATTCCATAGGATCTACCGAATGCTCTGGTTCTTTACCGAAAAACTTTTTGAATCGTTCCTGAACTGATGGCATTCTTGTAGGACCTCCAACTAATATTACCTTATCAACACCAATTGCGGATAACTTGGCGTCAGAAACCGCTCGTTGCATGATAGGATCTAAACGTCGCAATGTCGGTTCGATTAGTTGCTCCAACTTAGCTCTAGATAATTCAACGTCTAAGTGAACTGGATTTCCTTCTTTTTGAGTTAAGTACGGAAGGTTAATTTGGGTGTTGAGGGTAGTAGATAATTCGATTTTGGCTTTCTCAGCGGCGTCTTTTAGGCGTATCATCGCCTTACTGTCGCCTGTTAAATCGATTCCTTCTTTTTTCTTAAAATCTTCGGCTAACCAGTCGATTATCGCGTTATCCATGTCAGTACCTCCAAGTTGGGTGTCTCCCGCCGTCGAAAGCACTTCCACAACGCCTTCACCGTATTCCATTATGGTCACATCAAAAGTACCTCCACCTAAGTCTAACACACAGATCTTTAAGAGCTTGTCTTTAGTGTCTTTGTCTAACCCGTACGCTAGGCACGCCGCTGTGGGTTCGTTGATCATCCTTACTACTTCTAATCCTGCAATTTCTCCAGCATTTTTGGTAGCAGTCCTTTGGGAGTCGTTAAAGTAAGCAGGAACCGTAATCACCGCCTTTTTAACTTCCTCACCCAAATACGCCGAAGCGTCGTTCTTAATCTTCTTAAGTATCATGGCGCTTATCTCCTCTGGAGAAAACTCTTGCCACTTATCACCGACCTTCGCTTTAGCCTTGTAATTCAATCCCATTTTCCGTTTTATCGCATATATTGTACCATCGGGATTAGATACAGCCTGCCGGCGAGCGGGTTCTCCAACGATTTTCCTTCCCGATTCATCAAACGCAACATAAGATGGAAACGCTTTACCTCCTAATGTACGACCCTCTGCTGCTGGAATAATCTCAGGTTTCAATGAACCGGGATTTAAGACAGCACACGCCGAATTACTTGTCCCTAGATCAATTCCTACAATCTTCTCCTTTTTCGTAGGTTTCGCGCTAGTTTCTTCGCTCATAATTAATCACATTATTATTAATTTGGATGATTTTGAATTGTTAATTTTCTAATTATTGATTTAATATCAAATTTCAAGCTATATATTTAATGTCTAGTAAATTAAAGTCACTTTTTAATTTTATGATTAGGAGATCATTTAAATATGATTCGGAAGTTTTATTTTTGAAAACCTTTCTATTGAATTCTTTAATATATTAAAGACTATTCTCTACTAAGATGCTGTTTGATAATTTAAAAAACCTCGAAATTGATACAAGAGATCCTATATGGATTAACGCGTGCCGGTTATATCGCTACGACTTTCGAACTGGGGGATACTGAGATGAAATAAAACAAAAGATAGAGGAAATCGATTGTACGAAATTCTCTAAAAAACAAATTTCTTGCGTATGGAAGCTAATAACAGAAATTAACGAGCTCATAGGACTTAGAGCTGAACCTATTCCTACTAACCAGTTTGTATTTCGAAGGTTTTTTCACTATCTTGATTTATTTAATTCGATTTTAGAGAGCTTAGAAAAGTTATCTCCCAAGAACCCATTTAAATCAATTATCGCTTTGTTCAAGGAGGTTTTTAGCAGATCCACAACTCATAATGGATTATATGTCTTAGATTGGAATGACGACTTTCTAAACCAGAATGGAACGATTTATTTACCCGACCAAAAGATAGAAATTACTCAAGGCAACTTTACTGACGTTTTTAGCTTAAATTACGCAGTCTTAATGCCGGGAAGCGAATTTTATCATGACCACGACGAATTATGGGAGTACCACTTCATCGAAAACTACTCAAAGGAGTGCCAATATCGTCATTTCCAAGAAGGTAATGCTTACAAAGTAGTTAACGCGGACATTATCGCAATGGCACCTAATGTTCCACATGGAGGCTTTAATCCCCCTGAAGCTGGAACCGTGAAATTGGGATTTGTAGCGGGGAGCGTTGTTCGTGGTCCTTGGAGATTTGATTTCAACGATAGGGGCGCTCCTTCGATGGAAAATTTAAAGCCAACAACTAATATTCAGGAAGTTAATGGAGTAGATTTAGATGAAATATTTAACAATCCCACTATTAAGAATAAAACCTTTAAGCAACTCGTACAGTTTCCTCGAAAATAATGTGAAATTGCTCTTATAATCGCTAGATTAAGCGATTCAGAATATACTGTTGAACCGAAAGAGGATCACATCATTCTTGTTTTGAAAGGCGAAGGAAATTTTACAGTTAACTCAGATATCTTTTCAAAAGTATATGAAAGCAATTCCTTTATAGTGCCGAAGAATATAAAATTTACAATCTCTTCAAGTGAGACGATATTGATGGACTTTGGATAAAGACGAGAAGGATTATTTTTACTAAGAAAGTTCAAAATCATATAAAACCATGCTATAAATTAAACAATAAATAGATAGAAAATCTAAAATTTTTTTATAAAATAAAAAGATGTTATTAAAAATAAGTTCTTTATTTATTTAACTTAGTTGAGTTTGGTTCTTTTAGATATTATTGTAGTATTAAAATTTAAAGAAAAATAATCCTGAAAAGCTGAGGTTTTTGGGATGTATGGGAATATGATGCATAATTTAGATGATTCTCTTGAACAATTTAAGCTTATTACCGAACAATCTCTCATTGGGATCTCTATCCTACAAGATGGTGTATTTAAGTATATTAACGATAGATTTGCCGAAACTTCTGGCTATTCCGTGGAAGAAATTAAAAGCTGGGGTCCTAACGAATTTGTGAAAACTATCCATCCCGAGGATAGGGAATTTGTGATGGAACAAGCACGCAAAAAACAAGCGGGTGATCCCGATGTTGTCCCTCGGTATCAATATAGATCAATAACTAAAAGCGGAGAAACCATATGGGTTGAACTCTTTGGGAAAACTATAAATTATAAAGGTCGTCCCGCGGATCTAATAATGACATTTAATAATACTGAAAAGGCAATAGCTCAACAAAACTTAAAATTATCAGAAGAAAGATTTAGGAACTTTTTCAAGGGAATGCCTTATTATGCAACCGTTTGGCGCAAAATAGATAATGATTTTATTATTGTTGACATTAATAAAAATTATAGGAACATCCTTAGAAGAGATCTTAGTGAGGTAATAGGAAGTAGTGCGTCTGAAATGTTTTTAAACCACCAAAATCGACCTGATGTCATTGAGGCTCTCAATAAATGTTTAAACGAGAAAATTACTTTTACTAGGGAAACAGAACTATATGTTGAAGGTGTAAATAGTAAACGGAACTTATTGGTAGCGCTTATTTATATCCCACCAGATTTTGTGTTAACTGTTTCACAAGATATTACACAAAAGAAAATAGCTCAGCAAAAATTAGAAGAATCTGAGAGTAAATTTAGAAATATTACCGAACAATCTCTCATTGGGATAGCCATCATACAAGATGGCGTGTTTAAATACGTTAACGATAGATATGCTGAAACTTCTGGTTATTCCGTGGAAGAATTAAAAAGCTGGGCTCCCAACGAATTTAAAAAAATGGTCCATCCTGAGGATAGAGAATTCGTGATGGAGCAAGCTCGCAAAAAACAAGATGGTGATTTAGATGTTATTAATCAGTATAAATTTAGAGTAATTACGAAAAATGGAGAAATTAGATGGCGTAAAATTTACTCAAAAACGATAAATTATGAAAGTCGTACCGCAGATTTAGTAATGAATTTAGACATTACAGATGAAATGAAAGCTGAGTACCAATTACACAAATCTAAGGAAGAATATCGTAACGCGTATAATCAAGCAGAATTTTACAAGGACTTATTCATACACGATATAAGTAATATCCTACAGAGTCTTTATTCTTCTATCCAACTAATGGAAATGGTCAAAAATGAATCGGAAACAAAAATTGACAATAACGATTATATTGAGGTTATATATAGACAAATTAATAGAGGGAAAAAACTAATTTCTAATGTTCGTAAGTTGTCTCAATTAGATGATTATGAAACTTCATTTGGAGAACTAGATCTCTTAGATACTTTAGACCATTCTATAGGACTTGTAAGAAACTCATTTAAGAACAGAAAAATACAGATAAATATTGATCCATTTGATAAAAAAATCTCAATCTTTGGCAACGATTTACTTCAAGATGTATTCGAGAATATTCTGATAAACTCAGTCAAACATAATAAAAACGATATTATAGAAATATTAATTAAAATCACTCAAGTAAATCAAGATGGTATCATTAACTACAAACTAGAGTTTATTGATAACGGAATTGGGATCGTGGATGCGCGTAAAAAAACTGTCCTATATCGTATAGATAAGGATTCTAAAACAACATATGGATTGGGTTTGGGACTATCTCTAGTAAAAAAAATTATTGAGAATTATAACGGAAAAATCTGGATTGAAGATAAGGTTAGAGGAGAGCACTCTAAAGGAACTAAAGTCGTTTTATTAATACCAAAAGGAGATCCTGACGATTAATGTTCTAATCATTTAGGATGATACAATAAGTTAATGTTAGCCAATATGAAAAGCTATAGCGTTTCCAATTTTAATTTTACGCAGTTAAATTAATTATCTTTCGACCTTTAAATTTTCTTTATAATCTACTTGTACTTCCCCTTAATATAAAGTTATTGAAATTTAGCGTCTCAGCTTTTTTTCTTTATATATCACCATGCAATTACATTATAAATATTTGATCTGAGGCAATTATGCAATGATTAAATTGATTCAAGAAACTGGCAATAATATATATGTTATACGCCTAAGAGATGCAAATGAAATCGCTAAGGTTTTTTTGACTCTACTCTATGTTCCAAACGAAAGGCTGAAACTAAAAATTGTAATGGTGATTGTTGACTATCTTACTATGAAAGAAAAGGATCCAGATTACAAACAAAAAATATTCGTTGCTTACAAGAAACGAGTTCCAGTTGGTATGGTTGTATGTCAAATAGATCCTCACTATTTAAGTTATGGTCGTAAATGCGCTTCTTTTGGTTGGCTAGTGGCTCCATCCATCGATGTAAGTAAGTTGTTGATGGACGAATGCGAGAGGTTTGTCAGGCAGCATAAAATTCGCAAGCTTAGAGGGCCAATTAACTACCCAAAATCGGTTGGGGGAATTGGATTGCAAGTAAAAGGCTTTGAATGTAAAATGATGTACGGAGTGGCTTTTGGGAACCCCAACTCAAATTTAATTAGAGATTTGGAGATGATGGGATACCAAAAAGAATCCGAATACACTTGTATGGAAGTGACTGAGAAGTACTGGGAGTCCGGTAAAACTGTCGACGACGGAATCAAGCTAGGATTTCGAGATTTAAAAGGTTTAGAGGATCTTAATGACGAAATATTCGAACTCGCAAGAAACTCGTTTCAAATGAGTTTTCCAGACAATTTTGGAAAGGAAGAGCGTTTTCATGAGATGAATGAATCGTTTAGGGAAGTTCCAAGTTCTCACTACCAATTACCCGACGGTTTTGAGATCGATCGTAATAGGTATCCTGAAGCTCTCGTTGAAGCGTGGGATAGTTACGATCTCGAGAATATTGTATCTTTTGTCCTATTGGCGTTTGATAGAATTAGCGATAAATTAGTGGGGATAATAATTTGCATCCCTGACCTCTTTCAATCTTGGCTTGGAGAACCGATAACTCGGGTGAATGTTGACACTGCGATGGTAGATAAGCGATACGCTGGAAAGGGGATATTTTCAGCATTAAACAACATTGGTCAACTAACGATGGGATTTCACGGAATTACCTATTTTGAAGGAACTGGTATTTGGTACAACAACAAAGACGCAGTGAATTCAATCTTTCCTCACTGTAAGCATATACGCAAGCACTTTATACTGCAAAAACGAATAAAAAGCGCAAATTCGTAAGAAAGAGCCGAAAAAACAAACCTTATTTATAATTAATACAGATAAACTTTTTCATTCTTATTCGTTTTTGTTTCTTGAATCCATAAATAAAAAAGGATTTAATATGAAAAGCATAACCCAACAACACCTAATAAACGCCTTTGGTGGTGAAAGTATGGCTCACATGCGGTATCTTCATTTTGCTAATATCGCAGAAAAAGAAAAGTACCCAAATGTAGCTCGTTTATTTAAAGCCATAGCATTTGCGGAGTACATCCACGTAGGGAATCATTACAGAGAACTTAGACATTTAGACGGGGGCACTGGAGCTAACAGTGGTGGTACTTTCGGTCCAGGAGATACCTTAAAGAACTTGAACCTTGCGTTAATGGGAGAGGTGTTCGAAGTCGAAGAAATGTATCCCGTGTATTCAGCTGTAGCAACACAACAGGGAGAACAAGCAGCGGTAAAAACTTTTAATTATGCCCTTGCAACTGAAAAAGAGCATATGCGTATGTACCAAGAAGCTATTAATGCGGTAGAGAAAAAAAAGGACTATGAAATTGGAGATGTACAAGTTTGCCAAGTGTGTGGCTATACACTCGAAGGAGACGCTCCTGACAATTGCCCAATTTGCAAAGCGAAAAAAGAAATGTTCAAGTCTTTCAAATAACTTTTTTTTATTGAATCTTACAATAAGTTAGAAAAGAAATTTAATTCTTCCTTTCATAGATTATAGACGAGCTACTTTTCCATTTTTTAGTATATATTTTTCCTTTAGTATGTTTGGATTCTCTATAATTGTTTTCATCATTTTGGCATTAATCTTTTTCTTATTCTCAAGAACATTAAGTGCTGGTGTTTCACCTATAGCCATTTGTGCCAATTCAGTAATGTAATATGAATTAATATTCTTTTTAGCAGCATATGTCGATAAATTTGAAAGGCACCCAGTGCAAATATGAGCTATTATGTCCGCATTTACATTTTCTGCTTCAGATGTTCTCTCTTCTGCAATTTTCCTTCCCAATTCTCTATTTGATGTTGTAATAGGCAAACCACAACAGTGAGAATTTTCTCGATTGTATTCCATTTCTACTACCTCCGCACCAATAATCTCTAGAAATTCCCTAGGGGAATCGTATACATTCCTGTCGAAGCTTCTCCATGTACAGGGATCTTGAAATGTAATCCTTTTTTTTATTTTTTTTTTGAGTTTAAATTCACCTTTATGATACTTTTCAATAAGGTAATCAATGATAGATTGCCCTTCCACGTTAAAATCTTCGATAATTGAAGGATAAATACAATTGATCATAGTGTCACACCCAGGACAGAATGTAATAAGCTTTTTCACTCCAAGTGTCTTAAGTTTATTATTTAATTCTAATCCTTTTATCCTAGCTTCATCTTCGCCGAAAGCATTAGCATAAGCACCACAACAAAATTTCATTCCTCCCATCAAAGGGAATTCCTCAAATAGTTTGGTTTTAACCAAATCGTGATAAAAATAAGGAATGCCACAACCCAAATAGAACATTGTATCGCTTTTTGGTGGATTTTCAAATTTAATCAATTCTCGCTGTTTTTCTTCTGTATCAATCTCTAAACCAATTGACATTAAATTGTGAGGCATTTCCTCAGTAATAATTCCTATGCTTCTAACCCCGTTCTCACGATTATTTTTTAGACGTATTTCTCTTCTAAGTGCACTTGGATTTGATTCTGTTGGACAAATAACATCACAGTAGGAACAGCCTATACATGTCTTAATTATTCTTTCCGACCTTCTCGTCTCAATCATTTTATGTATTTCTTTTTTAGCAATTTCTATAGGTAATTGCATAGTTGGACATTGTTCAAGACACAAACCACATTGTAGACATGTATTTTCATTAAATATATTAATCATCTCTAAAATTTTAAGATCTTAATTATTCAAAAAGGTTGGTTAAATTTATATTATTATATCCCATATTTTCCCTCTTTTTCAAATAAACCATTAGCAATTTTCATTTCTTTTCCTAATAGTAATGTGGATCTGCTTTCCTTATCATAAGTGGACTATTGTGGAATACTATTATGATTTGGATTACCAGTATGAGCAAACGAAAGCCAAGTCTTTCAAATAACTTTTTTTTATTGATACTTACAATTGTTTAGAAAAGAAATTTAATTACACTTATTTCTCTTACTTGATTTCATTAATTACTTTTAAAGATATTTATTGAATTAAATTGATAATCGATTTTCATTTTCATCCCTTTAACCTTCTTTCACATGAAGCCCTTCTTCGGGGCTTTAGAGTTTTTGAAGGATACGGATTCTACGAGAGACTTGTAAATGAGATAAAATCTCAAGAAGAGTTGAAATTTAATAACGCTATTGATAAAACGATATACTACCTTGAAAAAGCCAACGTTAAAAAAGTGGTACTCCTTCCTGTTAGCGCGAAAGAAAATCTCGAAGTTCTCGATTGGTTCAATAAAGCACCTAATGTTTTCATCCCTTTCTACAACCCTCCAGAAAAGGAGAGCCAACTCTCGCAGGCAAAAGACATAATTGAAAACGCCATTGTAAAAAACAAGATTAAAGGGTTCAAAATAATGCTATCGTTTCGCAAGAAGCATCTCAATGACGAACTCATTCAACCCGTTTTAGAGGCCGCTGAAACCCACAATTTACCCGTTCTGTTTCACGCGGGATATCCTCCTCCCGGTACGAGACGCAGCGTGCTTACATATTCCAACCCAATAGTGCTTGACGAAATCGTGAACTCCTATCCTAAGGCAAAAATGGTTATTGCTCACATGGGATTTCCTTACGTGAACGAGGCTCTCGCGTTAGCAGTACAGTACGCAAATATTTACCTAGATATAAGCAACATGATCCATATGATGCCTTTTCAGATAAAATCCTTTCTATTGCAAGCTAAGGACCTAATTGGAGTTAATAAGATACTGTATGGCTCAGATGCAATTATACCTGAGCTTTTAGATATGACAATAGAATACATTAATAATCTAGACATTTTAAGTTCTAAAGAAAAACGCCAGATTTTGGGACTTAACGCAGCACATTTATTAAACTTATTGAAATAACCGAAAATTAGGATTTGATCCTCAAAAAGGTATTGAAGATTTCAGCATTTTATGAAAAGCGTTTGAAAAACTGTTATTTTTAAGATTAAGTTGAAGTAATATATATAAATGATCTCCTAATCATAAATTTTTTTTAGGAAAAAAAATTTTTTAATGTAATAATTAAGCTAAATAACGAATCGAAACTTTTTCCACCTACTCAAAATGACTAAAGATAAAAAAGAAAAGAAAGAGAAAAAGAAAAAAACTCCCGATTCTAACGACCCTCAATCTTCAGCAAAGGAAACAATTCAACAAGAAGAACTTTTGATTGAGTCGAAAAAGGACGATACAAGATTGTTAGAACTGGAGTTCTTTTCTAAGGAAGAACTTGAGCAAAAGATAAACGAACTAAAGGACGAGATTAGTAGTATCGAAAAGAAGCTTAAGGATTCAACAGACGAGTTAAAAATGAAAGAGAAGGACGCAGCAGATTGGAAAAACAAGTACATTCATTTGCAAGCCGAGTTTGAAAACACTCAAAAACGGTGGGAAAAAAACCGCCAAAACTTACGAGTTCAATATAGTGCATCAGTAATAAAGAGCTTTTTACCTCTTTATGATTCATTCAAAAAAGCGATGGAGAGTAATGAAAGAGAAGATTCTCCCTTGAACGGATTTTTTAAGCAATTTATGTCTATACTAAAGTCAAATAAAGCCGAACACATTGAAATCAAAGACGGTGACTCGTTTGATTACAATTACCACGAAGCACTTACTTCACTTGAGAGAGAAGACTTACCAAAAAACACAATCATTGAAGTGGTTCAAGACGGTTGGAAGATGGAAAAGGAAGTTATCCGATACGCAAAAGTCATTATTTCTAAGAAACCTAAACCTCCAGAACCTCCACCAGAAGAAAAAGAAGAGAAAGAAAAAGATGAAGACGAGGATAAAGAAGGTTCAACAGAAGAACCTCCTGAGGAGTCGGAAAAAGTAGAACTCAAGGCAGAATCAGAAGAAAAGTCTGAAGTTGATTCAACAGAATCAAAAGAAAGCGATCCAGATTACATTTCTTAACTTCTTTATATTATTTTTATTAAAAATTAATTATTTCTAAGAAACCTTTTTATCCCAAAATTAATGAATAGAGAGAAGAGAGGGCGATGGCTGAGATCTGGTTCAAATAGTATGTTTAAGCTTGCAAAAAAAGAAAGTCAAAGATATCTTAAGTTCTTATGAAAGCCTAAATCTTCTATCATTGATTAATCAAGCATTAGATGAATATTTAAAAAAAGTTTCTAAGCGTACTTTAGAAGATTATGCTAAGTTAGAAGGATTAAACAATAATCAAGATCCAAAAAATATAGGAGGATTGCAGTTTAATAATCAATAAATTCCGATTTTTCCATTTAATGCCTTGGCAACATCTAAATTACGGTTTGCCATTTCAATAGACTCCCATGACCATTCACAACCTGCTCCATACATATAATGTCCATAAGGTTTTCCATCTCGAAGTATTTTCTCAATTTCTTTCATTACATCATAAGTAGAATAACTAGAACTTCCTAAAATTTGTGTATTTGTATTCCTTCTAGAAATAATTGTTCAAGAATTTTTATAAATCTGCTTTAATACGATTCTTGCTTATATAAGATTATCAATTAAAGATATACAATTTGAATTATATTTTGAAGAAAATTAATCTTAAAAATCAGTTGAAAACGATAAAAGGATTTATATTTCAAAATGGAAGGCTCCTTGAGAGAAAATTATTTTCCTGCTTTTTTGAAAACGGAAATATAGATGATGTTATTAAGGCTTTAGCGGCATATCAGAATATAGATGGAGGATTTGGAAATGGAATTGAACCGGATTTATTATGCCCCAATAGTTCTGCAATAGGGGCTGAAACTGCCATGTTTGTTCTTGATCTCTTAGATTTCACTGATAACGAAATCACAGAGCGTTTAGCTAATTGGATTATTGAAGAACAGAATGAAGAAGGATATATTACTCATCCCCCTAAAAATATGCACAAATATCCGTTCCAAGAATGGTGGGATCGTCCAGATAATTTAAGAATTTTGGCCATATCAGGATTTCTTCAAAAGTGGGGTTATAAAGACTCTATATTCTTTAAGAAGGTAAGACTTTTTTATTCAACAAGCGCTGTTCCTAAAGAAGTTAGCTTCTACGAGTATCCATATTTTATATATCTAAAATACTTAGGGAAGAGTTCGGAGGAAAAGCAGACATTTCAACAGATTATAAATCAACTCCCGAGTATTTTTGAACAAAATATGGAGCATTACCCCTTGTTTGGACGCCATTGGTACCACGCAATAGACATTTTGGACAGTAGAATAGTAAAGAACGAAGCTGATAATTTTTTCAAAGGTCTTCAAGACGATGGTGGTCTAAAAATAATCTATCAAAATTTACCTCATTGGAGACCTATCTGGACTTTAGATGGACTAATCCTGCTAAAAAAATCAAACATTATTGATTTATGAACCTCAGCCTAGTAATTATTATGCATAATAAAAAAAAAGAGGTATATAAAAAAAAGATTTAAGGAGTTAATGGTTTAAGGACTTTCTTATCAAATTCGTCTGGGTTTCCCCCTTCTTCCAGAAACTCTGCAAATCGCTTTAAACTGTCGAGGAGAACTCTTCCTGCGGATTTTAAGATTTTTGTATTTTTCTCGTCGTCAAATTCGCCCCAGAGAGTGGCGTGGGTGTGTTCGCCTCTTGGATTAAGTATATACCCCATTTTGTTAAATATCGACCCTTCAATATCAAACGAGATTTTTTCGTTTTCTACCGCTTCTATTCTATGAGATGTAAGATCTCCAATCGTGCTTTTTACCTTCCATCTATTCTCTCCAATGTTGATGTTCTCATCCACTGTTAAGTTCCACTTGGTTTCGAGATTGTCGTCCGTCAAAATATCGTAAATTTTTTTAGGACTGGCGTTAATTTCATCATCAATTTCGACTCTTACCATTTAATATCGCCTCAGTTTTGGTGCATAATATTGTATTACAAATTCGTTTTTAACATTTTTGTCGATAATGAGAGTCTAGGAAAAAATGCTAAAAAATAAAGTGAAAAATTTGAAAGAAGGACAAGTAAATTTAACGATACTTATCCGCTTTAAACATTTCTATAGTTTCTTTAATCTGAAAATTGTAATTTATCGAAGTTTTCCAGACTTAAATAACTCCAAGTTCTGCACAATCTGATCGGAGTTGGGGTCGTTTTCTCGCTGTCGCTCGATTGATTTCATTAACTCCTCCTCGCTAGTCTGGATGTTACGGAAAAAAGCTTCCATGCCTTCTTTATTAAATGTGCCGTTAAATATGTTTTTAGAGACGCTTTTACACACTCTAAGCCATTCCTTTCGACTCTTTCTACGAGTTTCCTCGGTTGGTTGTTGTCGTACTAACTCAGCGTACTGTAACATATAAGTTAGACCTCCAAACCGATACAAATCGTACATTAACGCAGCTTTAACTACATGGCAATTAGTTAACACAGGATCGGCTTTGCCTACTTCAATTAATCCTTTCGCTTCTATTCGAGCGATTATCTCGTTTTCATCGTATTGTATCACATGGTAAGGATATATAATTCTCGGGAAGAACTTTGAATTGATTTCCTCTTGCGTAAAATACCATCTTAAATCTTCCTTGGAGAGATACATTTTAAGAAGCGAAGGGGGCGTTCCATCCCGAATTGTGTCTGTCTTACTCGTCTCGTAGAAATAACGAGCTATCTGATCAGGAGAAAATCCAATTATAACATGAAGGATGTTTCTTTTCATTGCTTCTTTAGTCACAATTGTATGGATTAGGTCAGTGCAAGTGTGGCATATACTCACAGTTAATGTCTTTTCGTTCGAATCGTGGTGAAAGAAAAACTGTTTGTAAAGCTTAGAGAACACTGGTACGGCGTCTTCGATAAGAATTTGATTTTGGTATAAATTCATTTTATTTAGCGTGTCTCTAATGTTTTGCTTTGCTACATCGGTCATGAATCCCGTATCTACGGTGATTAGGAGCGGATCTAATTCGTAATCGTATACAAAGGTATCCACTAAAGCTGTGGAATCTTTTCCCCCCGAATATCCAATCACACAGTCGAATTCCTGTTCGCCTCTATGCTCTTGCATGAAGGCTACGGTTTGAAACCAATCTTCTAAAGATTGAGCTTTCTTTTCATTGCTTACTACTTTTTTCGACCAATTAACATTTTTATAGTTAGGATCTGTACAAAAATCGCATCTTCCATCATCGTGAAGCGAGATTCCCAAAAACCCATTGAGTAAAATACAAGATTTGCAAATGCTTTGGGTAGAGTTTAAGGTCATATACCCTTTATTTGATAGACATATAAAAAGGAAAAATCATCATAGAAAATTCCCTAAGTTTTAAGTTATTTCTAAATTTTAGAATGAAGGGAATGGGTTTAAGTACTTAAATTTGTACTAGATATCTATAGTCGAAAATAATAAATTTCTAATCTCCTTTTATTAATAAAGAAAAAAAGTAATTCTAAATAATCGAAAATGAGTGAAGAGCCGCAACTCCCTCCTATTCCGGCTATTGGGGACATTTTAGACCGGAAAGATAGATTTATCGAGAGAGTTTATACCGTAGTTAAGTGTAACGATTGCGAAGCTAAGTTTACACGACGCTTCAAAGTCGGGGATTACACTTTTAAGAAAGTGGATGACGAGGAATGCAAGGAATGCAAAAAAAGCAGTAATTTAATTATTAGCGAAGTGTATTCCAAATGGATTGACCCTCGTAAAGAAAAGTGATATGATTGCAAAAGAGCTTGAAGGATTGATTGATTTAGCAGTATCCCGGGATTTTATCCTTCATGATATCTCAAAAGAAGATCGACAAATCGAGTCTTATAAAGCACTCAAATTTGCGTTAAATTTTAACGATGTAGATATACAATATGAAAGAAAAGTAGAAAGCGAAAAGCATCCTGTCATCCCTAAGTTCCAGTTTTTATTTGGGTTTGTTCCTAAGGATGGAATGTGTCTATTTGTTAATAAAAAAGAACATAAAATAGCACTATGCGACGGACCGTTAGAAGCAATTAGCCAAAGTTGCTCGTCTATTCATTCTCTACTATACTTATTAGTTCCTACTTACGAATTCGAAGTGTATACCTACATGCCTGCTTGCTGCGAAATTAATTGCGTTAACAGCCCAAAACAATATAATTTGCGGATTAACCTTTTCGAAAAGGAAAGCTAATAGTTTTTTAGGAACGATAAAACTCCGTGACAGTTGCAACTCGTCCCTACAACGATTTCGTACTCTTTTTCTTGAATATTCTTCATTTGCTCAGTTAGAACATTAAAAATATCGTAAATTTCACTTCCTTTTAGCCCTCCCAATCCTGGCATTAATTGGTAACTATTAAGTATGATGTATATGCTATTTTGCTCATTTCTGTTAACACTTACATAGCTTTTTAATCCGTACACTTTTCTTAAATAATTCGTAATTGTGATGGGTTTTTCTCGATTGAAATTCGGACAATAATTTGGTGGTCCCGTGCAGTTATCTGGGCAAATTTCGTTTTCAAGGGCGTATGAAAGATAAACAATTCCATGGTTTATATTGTAGTTCAGTAAAATAGATTCGGTTACTTGGTCTACAAACTCTTGAGTCAGTTGTTTATTTGCTTTGAGATTTATTGAGTTAAGCTTCATTTCTGATGAAACAAGTTTCGCCAAAAGATGTAAAGGGACAACAGGTATAATGTATTCGAAAGAGACGAGGTTAATTAGCTTTTTTACGATATCTATGGATTTGTTGAAAAATAAAGTGAAGTTATTATCGGAATTAACCAAGAAAGATACGCATTCTTTTGTTGAATTACATTTGATATCTACTAATTTACTTGCAAGACAATTTTCGTCTTCGTCGATTACGATAGTTCTGTATCCATTTTTAAAGGCAAATTTTAAGGCTATCTCTCCGAATTTTCCTCCGCCAACTACTAATAGGTATTTAGGCATTGAAGATATCGCGAAATTTTCTACATTTTCTACATTCTTAATCAATATCGTCTATATTAAAATTTAAGTTGAACAGGTAAATAAACTGTTTGAACTTTTACAATCGAAATAAACAACAAGAATTAGCAAGAAGTAAAAAGGTGCAACCCTTGCATTCCTCTGCTCTCTAACGTTTGCAGAGCAGAATCATTATATCTACTTCTCTACTTTACTACTCTTAGCCTTTTCTTGTAATAAAATACGACTAAGAGAATTGAAGATGCGCTTACCGCTATTATCGTAATTACTAGTCCTCCCGATATGGTATTCGAGGTTTGCAACGCCATATAATCTCTCAAGATTATTCGAGAATTGACTTTTCCTAAAGTTTTATTGATAGAGAAACTTTCGATTGAATCTACTAATCCTCACCTTGGTTTCAAGTCGACTCTCGTTAACATTAACGATTTGGAAACTAAAACGCCAGAAGATTTGTCGAAAACTGCCTCGCCTTTTAATGTCCAGTTTGCTACTGCGTCTGGAGTACTTCCTTGCGTTCCCCAATTATCGAACATTTGGAATCTATTTACTTCCAAATTTCCTAAGTATTTATTCTCGATGGTTTGGACGCCTAGAAACATTAAGGGTGTGTCAACTTTCGCCAGTCCTTCTGAGATTCCCTTCAAGAAATATTTCGAGAAATCTACGATCTCGTCAATTCTAATGCGAGGGGAAGGTTCAGCGTTTACATCGTATATTAAAAAGTCTATATGTGTGTCTTTTATGTAATTGTCGTACTCTTCCAAGTTTGAAAATACAATGATTCGATTTTCTTTCGAAAAAGTATATATGTAGTTCTTTTTCATAACTAAAGCCTCAACATTTTCGTAATTTGTAGCGACCTCAATTAAATCGCTAGAAGAACTACTTTCGGCTAGAGTTATTCCCAGTCTTATGGAAGCGTAGTTCTCTGTTTCAGGTGAGAACTCAATGTTGTATTCCAAATAGTTAATTGATTCGGGATCGCTTGGAATTAAGCTATCGGAAGTGATCGCTAAGGTTGGATTAATAAACGATAATAGTGAGAGTATCGAGAGAAAAGCAATGAGTAACACGATTTGGCTACTTTTGCATCTACTTGCTCATTTTATTATTCTTTTATCACCTTCTTCGATTTAAATTATGGTAAGAACGATAAGAGAATCTAATAAATCTACTTCTTATATTTTATATTATACTCTTAAATACCCTACTTGTAGTTTCAAAGGCATATGATCCTATTCCAATGTAAATGGTTTAAAATATAGAATACTTACACCTAATTATGGTACAAATTGAAAACGATAATAGATATCTTATTTCAAACTTTAAAGCCGCTTCGCTAGAAAACAACCCGCTAAATAGTCCAGTGGAGAGGGATTTAAACATCTATTTACCTCCCAATTATTACGATAACGACGAAAGATTTCCCGTTCTGTATTTTCTTCACGGATATGGTGGAAATAACCGTACATGGACAGTCACTTACGAAGACTCAAAAGATAAAGCGATACCCTGGGAAATGATTCCGCGTAAGATAAAGAAAGAACTTGACATGGGCAAAATGTTGACATTCGAAAAATTCGACGAGCTTATACTTAGAGGGGAACTCAAACCCTTCATGTTTGTTCAGCCAGATGCAAGCTTACATGTTAACTCCCTTGGTGACAGAAAAGATCTGAGAGGACTTAACTCTACGAAAGGAAGTTTCTATGTTAATTCCCCTCACTCTGGAAATTACATGGATTATATCGTGAAAGATGTAATTAGTTATGTTGACACCAATTTCCGAACAATATCCAAGAAAGAATCGCGAGCATTACTAGGAGGATCAATGGGAGGATATGGAGCGCTGTATGTGGGATTTCACCATCCCGGGTTGTTCAACACCGTCGTATCCTTAAGCCCAGGAAGTATCGGAGGAGAGGCAGATTTCATAAACTGGGAGCTAAGAATCCCAATTTTTGAACGAATAGTCGGAAAGAAGATGGCGGATGAATTTGGAGATGCTGTTTGGCAGGATATTATAGATACTTTGGATTTAGTGTTTTCCAATGATAATCGCTTGATTCCGACGGTAAAGTTTAATGATAAAAAAGAAATCGTAGAAATGAATGAAGAAGCTTACAAAAATTGGCAAAAATACGATTTAAACGCGGTAATATCTCAAACATACGAGAATTTCAAGGATGTAAACCTATTAATTAATTGCGAAGAAAACGACGAATTTGGGCTAGCTGTTGGAGCTAAGAGACTTCACGATTTATTAGGAGATCTGAAAATACCACACGAATTTGAAATTTACTCCGATCCTGCAGTCGCACTAACGCCTCATATTCTAGGAATTGGATATCATGTACTTCCTGGAATAAACTTTTGTCTTGAGAATCTTAAACACTAATTTAGAATAAGAAATGTAAAAAATTTTAATCTATACCAATTAACTTGATTATTAAGTCCGCCATTTTATACGGACTTATATCTTTTTCTCTCACTAATCTTATGTATTGGTCAATCTTCGAGTTAGAATGCAACAAATCTTCCACTTTCTCAGTGAGCTTGTGTTTGAGAATTTGTAAAGTTTCGCTTTTAATTCTCTGCTCTTGGTAGTTAGAATAGATCTTCTCTTGGTTGAGAAATTGCTTGTGTTTTTCAATCTTTTCAAATAATTCTTCGAAATTTTCCCCAGTTTTGGAATTAACTTTAACTATTTCAGGCGTCCACGATTTTGTTTTGTAATAAGCGCTGGTTACATCGCTGGGATCGTACTCAAAATTCGAATTTAATTCGAGCATTTGGGTGATCTCTGAGACTTTTTTATCGGCGCCTGGTAAATCCATTTTGTTAACAACAAATACATCAGTAATTTCCATAATACCTGCCTTTATCGCTTGAATGTCGTCACCTAATCCTGGTACCAATAATACTAAAACAGTCTGAGCGGATTTAAAAATGTCAACTTCAGACTGTCCGACACCAACAGTCTCCACGATGATAATATCACATCCGAAAGCATCAAGTATTTTGATAGTGTCTTCTGTCGCTCTAGCAAGACCTCCTAATTGTCCACGACTGGCCATACTCCTTATAAAGACATTAGATAATGAGTAGTTTTCCTTCATTCTAATTCTATCCCCTAATATGGCTCCTCCACTTAAGGGGCTAGTCGGATCTACACATATAATCCCAATTTTCTTTCCTTCATTGACAAATAATTTTGTTAAAGTTGATATAAAAGTAGATTTACCGCTCCCAGGAGCCCCCGTTATTCCTAAGATGTAGGCATTTCCAGTATGTTTATAAATTTGTTCAATGATATTCTGAGCAGCGGTGAAGTTGTTTTCAACGATACTTATTAGTCTAGCTGCTGCTCTAGTGTTACCCTCTAGAAGCTTGGTAACTAAATCAGCGAAATCCATGGTTTATCGCTTCAAATTATTCTTTACGAAGTCAACAATATCTTGTAATTTCGTACCAGGTCCGTGAAAACCCTTTAATCCTATTTTTTCTAGCTCAACCTTGTCCTCGTCGGGAATAATCCCGCCTACGGCTACTAATACGTCATCGATTTGATTTTCCTTTAATTTTTCCATGATCACTGGACATATGGCGTTATGCGCTCCTGAAAGCATACTTAGCATGACGGCATCTGGATCTTCTTGGATTATCGTATTTACGACATCATCTGGAGTTTGATGTAGACCTGTATAAATTACTTCCATTCCAGCGTCACGTAGCGCTCTAGCTATTACTTTGGCACCTCTATCGTGTCCATCTAAACCCGGCTTACAAACAAGCACTTTAATCCTTCTATCGTTTCCCATTATTCTCTTCTCCTCCTAAAATACAGAATCTTCTTGATACATACCAAAAACTTCTTTTAACACATTCATGATTTCACCAATAGACGCGTATTCTTTCACAGCGTTAATGATGAAAGGCATTAAATTTTCCGTTCCCTTGGCCGCTTCTTTTAACTCTGCTAAAATTTTTTCAACCTTTTGGTTATTACGAGTGTTCTTCACATTGTTTAAGTTTTCAACTTGTTTAATGGCGATTTTTTCGTCTATTTTTAACAAGGGAGTAGTACATGGCTCTCTCATTTTTACATCGTTAACACCAACTATTGTTCTTTCTAAACTATCGATTTCTTGCTGGTACTTGTAGGAAGCATTCGCAATTTCTTTTTGAAAGAAGTTTGCTTTTATAGCAAGAATGACTCCACCTAGTTCTTCAATTTTCTCGAAGTAAGTTTCTGCTTCTTCTTCCATCTTATTTGTTAACCACTCGATGTAATAGGAACCCCCAAGTGGATCAACAGTATCTGCAACTCCTGATTCTTGAGCAATTATTTGTTGAGTTCTCAACGCAATCTTTACGGCTTTTTCGGTAGGCAAACAAAGTGCTTCGTCGTAAGAATTAGTATGTAAAGATTGAGTCCCTCCCAAAACCGCTGCCAAAGCTTGGATCGTAACTCTCACTATGTTATTCTCCGGTTCTTGAGCGGTTAACGACACACCCGCGGTTTGAGTGTGAAACCTTAATCTCATAGACTCTGGCTTTTTAGCTCCGTATTTGTTTTTCATCCGTTTAGCCCAAATCCTTCTTGCTGCTCGATACTTGCATACTTCTTCGAAGAAATTATTGTGAGAATTAAAGAAAAACGACAATCTTGGAGCAAAATCGTCGACATTTAATCCTCTTTCCATTGCCGCTTCAACATAAGCAAATCCATCAGCTAATGTAAACGCTAATTCTTGGACTGCCGTAGATCCTGCTTCTCTAATGTGATATCCGCTTATACTAATCGTATACCACTGAGGAACGAATTTTGTACAATATTCAATCGTGTCTACAATTAGCCTCATGGACGGTTCTGGGGGAAATATCCACGATTTTTGCGCAATATACTCCTTTAAAATATCGTTTTGAATAGTTCCTCGTAGTTGATCTGGGTTATGTCCCTGTTTTTCTGCCGTCGCGATATACATTGCGAGTAGAATTGAAGCTGGAGCGTTGATAGTCATAGATGTCGATATTTTAGATAAATTAATACCTTTGAATAGCGTTTCCATATCTTTTAAGGTATCTATAGAGACTCCCTCTTTTCCAATCTCTCCTAACGCTTTATCATCATCAGCAGCGTAACCGTAAATAGTATGAAGACTAAATGCTACGCTTAAACCAGTTTGCCCGTGTTCCAACAGAAATTTGTATCGGTGATTCGTTTGCTCGGCAGTACCAAAACCGGCGAATTGACGCATCGTCCATAGTCTTCCACGGTACATATTAGAGTAGGCTCCGCGCGTATAAGGAAACTTACCCGGATCTCCTAAATCCATGGTGAAGTTAAAATCTCGTACATCATCTGGGGTGTATAGTTTTTTTATTTCGATATCCGAAAGATTTCGGAATCTTTCACGCCGATCTCCCTTCGATGGTTTTAGAGTTTTCGTTTCATCAATTTCAGTCATAATAAACAGGAAAATGTAATTAAAAAATGATTTAAATCAATTATATTTAAAAATCACTATTTTTGATAACGATATAACTTTAATAATTTTTTTGTAAAAACCAGATAATCCTTATTAGGATAATTAATAGGAAGATTAATAAATTAAAACGACGAAATAACATAAAATAAATTTATTTCCAATGTAATTTGGAGACTTGTTTAGCTGTGGATATTAGCTACGATGTAATTATCATTGGTGCTGGCTTTGGAGGTCCTGTGGCTGCGAAATTGTGTGCGGACGCAGGATTAAAAACGCTATTAATAGAAAGATCAGAAAATGTTGGAGAGAAAATTCTCTCTGGTTTAACTATACCTTTTTACGGATTCTTATTTGGACCTGCTTTTATTAGAGATGGTAATCCTCCGATTGAAAGACCCGCAGATGGTATTATTAATTATATAATTAATGATGTCGATGCAAAGGACATCGAAATAGACGACTCGTTAAAAATCCCCGAACCATTCTCACCGGTTATAGCATTTGGATACAACGCATATTGTAAACCATTCTGCGAGTGGGAAGTGAAAAAAGCTCTTGAGTCGGGAGTGGTATTGAAAACATCAACTACTGTGGTTGGTTTAAATATTGAAAACGGATACATAAATGGGGTGATAACAGAATACGGAGAAATATTAAGGAGTAAAATTGTTATCGATGCCGAGGGTTCGCAAGGTCTAATAGCAGTAAAAGCGGGCATTCGAGAAAAATACCCACCAGAAGCAATATCCCTCGCAGACGCCTACGATTATGTAATGAATAAGAAAGACATCGACAGAATTTTTGGCTATACGCTAAGATTTTGTTGGAGTTGGAACGAGAATAAAATGACGCCTCCTTTAGGTCACGGCAATGGATTAATGGTTTGGCCTTACAGAAATAGCATTCATTTTATGCAAGATCAGTGCTTGCGCTTAAACGGTAAAAAAGTTCCTAACTTAAAAAAATTGTTTAAAGTATATCATAAAAACATAATCACCAAACTTCCGTGGTGGAAACAGGAAATCGCTCCCAGAGCTAAACTACGCGCAAAAATTTGGCAAGGTTTTGAAATATATGTAGGATTAAACGATAAATTACGCAGTATGCCTAATTATAGCCACGGGCTAATTTTAATTGGAGATGCGGCAGGCCTAGAAAGCACTGATTTGTGTGACGGCGTTCCAAGTGCGTGGTTTTCCGCTGAAATTGCTGCTGAAGTAGCCGTACGAGCCATCGAGAACAGTAATTTTTCAAAATCCTTTTTAAAAAGCTATGATCGACAAATTAAAGCTCATCCAATAATTCAATGGTCATTATCCGGGAAAAATCGATTTAATTTACGAATCGCTCAGAAAGTTCACGATTTAAAAATCTTAAAGGCATATATTCACAATGGGTGGGGTATCGGGTCTCTAAGTCACTTTACGACTCCTCTGCTTAAGACATCGATAAAATATCTTCGAAAAGATTCAACAATAATTTCCCGATGGATTAAATTGTTTTTTAGATATTACCAAAATTGGCTTTTCGAGCGATACGACTTTTCTAAAGAAAGAGAAAGGGATATCTCCCCACGAAATGAACCAAAATTTATGCAGTTTACATTTAGATTTTCCGTTCATTTGCTTTCGATTTTCGCTAAATTTCTAGTTAGCAGTCGTTTAATAATCAAACTGATGAAAAGATCAAGGTATTCATTAGATATTTTTAACTATTTGATAGCCAAATATTTACCAGCTATAGAGCCGAAGTACTCCTTGATTATTAAGTTATTATCACCAATATCAAAAGTACTAAGTATTAAGCTAATATCGTTTGTAAAAAGGGCTAATCCCTTAACATTTGAAGCATAATCAATGAGGTAGGACATTATTAAAACTTATAAAGAATTCCCAGGAGTGCGATGGAAAGAATCGGAATCTGAGTTTATCACGATTGATGTGAATAAGTGTAACGGATGTGGTGATTGTGTAAAAGTGTGTTTAGCAAGTTGCTATAAGATTGTTAATAAGAAAGTTAAAATTGTAAATTTGAATAATTGTATGGAATGTAGTGCTTGTTGGTATGTTTGCCTAGAAAATGCGATTGACTTTAGTTGGCCTCCTGGTGGAAGGGGGTTTAGAACTGAATGGGGATAAAAAAATACGAAAATAATTTAAAAATAGAATTAGGATTTAATCCCAATTGGTTCATTTCAAAAGAGACGCGAATTCTTGAACAAATCTCTCAATTTGGTCCCAATCTCTACCGTCATTTTTGCCATCTGGATCTATCGATGGGTCATCCTTTGCTGCGGCCTGCATCATTTTTTTTGACATACCGCCAATTCTCGACCCTTCCGTAAGATCCATAACCCCACCAAATGAATCCATTAAATCAGGCTTAATATTCTTTTCGGAGAAATATTTTTCAAGATATTTTTCTCTTGCTTCAGGGATTTTTTCCTTATCGCTCGCCGTACCACAACACACATAAGCCCCAAGCTTAAAATTTCTATTGTTGAGAATTTTGCTATTTTTTTTTACTAGCTTCGTCATTTCTTTCTTCCATCTTCCGATTTTAATACTCGAACCTAAGATAATCCCGTCGTAATCTTTATACTCTGACAAATCCTTAGGCTTGATTTGGGAAGCGTTAACGATTTTTGGCGAAAATCCTTGACTGTCGAGTTTTTCTCCTATAAATTGGGCTACTTCTTCAGTAGCACCGTATCTAGTTGCGTAAAGGACTAAAACTTTCTTCATTTTACTTTCAACTTTTAAATTAAGATGCTTATCAAAATATATTTTAAGATTAATTTAGTAAGGAATGAAGATGGGAAAAAGTTATTGTTTGTTTTGAAAGATAGAATTGAGAATCGTACAATTAGTATTATGATTATATTGTTAGGTACGCTTCGTTTAAACTCGAACATCCTCCGCATCTAACGCATCCCGCTTTATTCTTAAGGGGATTAACTC
>JAHPYY010000225.1 GCA_019058515.1 Promethearchaeota archaeon | reverse complement strand
GTCTTATCCCTTTGTAATCCTTGCTTCCTCTTTCGATATTTTGGTCCCATAAATACTTTAGAATCATGTTTAGAAAAAATAGTGCGTCATCCTTTTCTCCCCCTAATCGGATTATAGAGCTTAAATCAAGTAAAACTCTATGATCAAATATCTTTTTAACTGGAAATTCCGTTTTCTGAGACACGAAAATATGGCTTAACGTCCCTAAAGAATATCTTCTTATCCTATTTAATATAGCATCCACGCTTTTATCTAAAGAATTGACTACATCCACATCGCTTATTAACTTTTTCTTACAAATCTCAATGAACTTTTCCCAACTCCGCTTCTCGGGATCTCTACACACTTCATTCAAAATTGCTATGAATACACGTTCCATTTGTGGTGAATATTCAACATTTTGGAATAGTCCACCAGATTTAAAAATTTGGAAAACTCTTTCCGCGTGAATATGAGAGTTTGAATTCCCCGGATCAAATATATTTAAGCTAAAATTTATACCTGGCTTTAATACAACCAAATCTTTAATATTTTCTTGGAGATAATGATATTCTCCCTTAAATTCAGCCAAGAGAAAGGGAATATTGTATTTCTTTGTTAAATTTATCAAGAAATATTGAAATAAATTGCTTTTTCCACTTCCTGTTTTTCCCGCTACAAACATATGTCGTTCAAGATCGCTCATGGATAGGAAAAATTTATGCTTTGTTTTGTCATCGCATAATACTCGTCCCAATAGAATTTCTCCTTTCTTAGATTCTTTTCTCGATGGATAATCTAAAGAAATAATGTATTTCCGATTATTCGATGGACTTAAATATATAATAGCACCAGCGAAGAAGAAAGTGGTCATTGAGAGCGCGATTAAAATCGTGTTTTCTATGGAACGCGACCTATCAAATAATAATTGGTCAGAATTAAAACTGAAAATCAAGAGAGAGATTATTAATAGAACAATCAACAAGTATTTTACATAGGATCGTTCCGTTTTCTTGCTAAACTTTTTCTTTTGGGGTTTTCTGGATTTGTAAAAGTAGAAAACAAGCGATAAGACAAAGATTGTAAAATTCATACTACAGGAAACTAAATAAATACCCATATATAGAACTTCAAAAAAATCAATTTAAACTACATGTATAAAAGAATTCAATTAAGAATACAATCCAGGATCAGCTTGACTCTGAATATCGATATCTCTTATTTCTTTACAGTATTTTTAAAAGCTTTAGTACTTTCGGAGTTAGGATATTTTAAAATGAAACTTTATTGCTATATAATTTCAATCTGTTCTTTTTGAGTTTTCTTAATTAGCTCGATTCCACGTAGGATTAATGCAACACCAATTAATGCGAATATCGAAACAAATGGAAAAGGGGAAGCGACATCCATTGAACTATCGTAATTAATTATAAAATCAATTACTTCAAAGATAGATAAAATAATAATAACTTCCCCAAAGAGAATTATAACAATTCCTAAAAGCTTTTTTCTATGGATAGTGTTTAAAGGGCTTAAAATCAAAACCCCATTGAGAATTAATGCGATTCCCAGAATTAACACACTTATGTAAATAAAATGTTCACGAAATGGAGATATGAGATTCACCCCCACATACAATCGCAAACTAATCTCCAAATACAATGGATAACTAATCTTTAAAACTATTGTAGCCCCTATTAAAATTGAAACAATGCCTTTTATTACCTTAATCTCTTTTTCTTTTTGTACTTTTCTAAGTAAAGAGATTCCGTGCAGGATTAAAACGATACCAAATATAATATATGCTGCAAAGTAAAGAAGACTATCCCAAAAAATAAAAATAGACGAAGTACCGACAAATTTAAAAAACACACTTATTAAAGATATTAAAGGAATTAAAACCAAAATCCACCCAAATATATTTGAATTTATCCCCAACATCATAGTTCCTTGTCTAGTCTTTCTTGGTACAAGAACAAATATCTCGATTAAGTTCAATGTGATTCCGAGAAAGAGAACCTCTAAGTAAAGGTGAGAACCAAAGGAATACGAAAATAATTGATATATGTAGAAGAGGACTATTGTTACTGCTCCAAATAAAATTGAAACTAATCCGATTAAGATTTTCTTTTCTCCTTGTTCTATATATTCCAACTTTCTCTCTCTTCGCTCTTTCTTACTTTTTCTAATTAAATGTACTCCATGTACAATTAAAACTGTACCAAATATTAAAAATAATGTGAAAAATGGAGTGAAAGTAAGTAAGTCACCAAAAATAACAGGATGTCCTTTTGTTTCAATAATAGTAGATATTATGCCAATTATGGGTAAAATAAGAATAACTACACCAAAAATATTTGAAATAATTCCTAATCTTCTTTTTCCTTGTGCTGTTTTCCTTGGTTTCAAAATAAATATTCCTATAAGGATTGATGCGATTCCTGATATCAAAAAATCTAAAAAAATTGTGTACGAATTAATGTTTCTGAAGGAAAAAGATATTATCATAGAATAAAATGGATATATATTATATCCTACAATTACGATTCCAATTAAAATTGGAAGAATTGTTTGTAATATCTTCTTTTCTGTTTGTTCCATTTTTTTAAAATACTTCTTAATTGCTTTAAACTTGTGGTTTCTGGATATAATTCGAAAAATAATAGATATCGTCTTTCAATTTTTTTTCAATTAAGTATTGGATTTTTCTAAATATATTTCCTATGAAATTAAGACAGCATCAAATAAAAAATAGTATGCATGATCTTCTCACTTGTTATGTCGCAATTATATTTATCTTATGATATAACAGCGTATCCTTTGACCATTTAAGATTTATTTCATTGTATTCAAAGGATTAGTCGATAATAAAATTATAATTAGGATTTATGTAGACTGTGAATATGTAATTGTCAAAGATGGGTTTTATTCGGTCCCTCTCGTAATTTATGTCAATATATATTTGTAATGTATCGTCTATTGTTTGATTTGTAATGACAACATCAATATCGCCGAATCCATGATTTGAGCCTTTTGTGTAAGTAAGATTCCAATTCGCCTTAAAAATATATTCTGAGGTTGAGGGAAGCCATTTAACCTCAATATTTATATTTTCTATCTCGTTAGATAATTTTATTGTTGATACATCATATTGACTTTTTGATATTTGAAATGAACTAGAAGTTTCTACGCTATATTCTCCAGGAGCTCTCCTTCCACAAAACCTATTGGGTTTGAAACAATCTATAAAGTTTACATAAATATCTCCTGATGTGGTATTAACTAAAATTCTAAGAAGATCAATACGATTATCATCTATATTTATTGATTGATAATGATTGGGGGATATTTCATCGAATTGATCAGTAGGAGTTCCAAGATATGCGTCACCCGTCGTTTCTTCAAATATAACATCATATCTCGAAATTTCAAAAGGAGACCAATATTGAAATTCTATATCAAAACCACTTTTTAAGTTGATGTTAACTTTATGAGATTTTTTATAGTGTGATGCCCATCTGGTGTTTATTTTTCCAGTTTCTGAGAAAATATCTAAGGTTCCTTCTGATAAAAATTCAATATCCCATAAATTTAAATATACAAGACTTGATTTAGAATTACAAATTATATCCCCATTTATAGACACTAAATCCAAGTATCCTTTTATTTCTCCTTGAACAGTATCCAACAAAAAGTCATTGAATATGATACTTCGGTTCAAATAAATTTCTATATCTCCTTTTGTAGTTTCAACATCAAAAGTTCCAAAATCAGTACCCTTAATATTAAAATAGAGATCGGTTTCACCTGAATTACAGGTTAAATTAATTAAATCTAAGGTTGGGTTTAATAATACTGAATTATTCCATGAAATGATATTTTGTGGTTGAATATCCTGTTCATTTTCTAAATCAAAATTTATTTTTAATATATCCCCTTCTGTTTGATTTGTTATGACAATATTAAATCGTTCTGGACTAAATAATCCTTGCTTTTGATAAATTATCGTCCAACTGGCACTGATAATCTCGTTCGAATCATTTTGCATATGCTTAAATTCAATATAACCAAAATTGATATTATTATTCAGTTCTATCTTAGATATAATCACATGATTTGAAGAAACTCCAAATTTCCCTTTTAAAACGCTTTCAAATTTGTTTAAAGAAAAAATAAGCTTAAGCTTATCCCCGTAGCAGCAACTGCAATTGTTAAAAATACAGCAATTAATTGTAGATGTTTTTTTAACATAAATCTATTCACGCTACTAATTAATTTTACTACTTTTAGTTATCTTTATGCGGATTCATTAGCTATGTGAAGGAGATATCAACTTTGAACCACTAAAAAGGGTATTTATTCCTTCCCTCTAAGTTTGAGCAATATAATCAATCCAGACTAATTAATTTTTAGCAAATCAAATAATCTTAGAAGTAAGCTGACTTAAAATGAGAAAAAAATAAAATTTGATAAAAAAAGGAAGAACACCCTTTATTCTTCACTTTCTTCTTCTTCTTTTGCGTATTTAGCTGCGATTTTTTCTTTAATTTTGTCCCAGCCTTTATCAACTGCCTTTTCAACCGCTTTTTCGGCAAGTTTTTTGACAATATTGTTATCGAGATGAGGTTCAATCTGTTCTATTATTTTTTCCGTGATAATACCTTTAACCTCATCTTCTGCCATTTCCGCGATTGAAGTCTCACCTGACAGTAAGTCAGGAGCATTTTCAGCTAGCTCTTTAATTTTATCGAGAACTTTAGGATCCAGTCCTTTTACTTTTGGAAGTTCAGGTTTCTTGATTTTAGGAATTTTTAAAGGACTCATCTTTTAAATCACCTCAAATTAGTAAAAAACATTGATTTCATAAATTGAGAATGCAGAATTGAAAATTTCTGTGTATACATCGAGTATGAATGCGTTTATTTATAATTTTGCTTTAATTTTTTTAATAAAGATGGAATTTAATAGCTTACAGATCAATAGGCAACATACATGAGCTTATCTCAATTAAATTAGTAAAAGATCGTATATTGAACTGATTCTATTTAATAAAATTTAACTCCTATTATACCTTTACCTCATCAATTAATTAAAATAATAAATAAGTGAATTATTTGACATCAGATGTGTATTTTTTCACAGCCAGAACACAATCTCACAAGCAGAGTATGTCTAAAGTTAAAGGACCCTTGGCTTTGAAATATATTGGTTTGGATTCGCTCCCAAACGACTCAAAAGTAGTTGTTAAAACTCATTTTGGAGCGACGGAAAATGTTAGGTATCTTCGACCGAGTTACATCAGATTTCTTTGCGATTATATAAAAGAAATTGGTGGAACTCCTACGGTTGCAGAAAGTTGTGGCTGGGGTATCCCTGAATCAATATCTGGAGTTCATACTGAATATAGTGGGAGAGCTACCGAAGAAGAGTATCTTAATGTAGCTCGAATTCATGGTTTTACTCATGAGACCATGGGAGCGCCAATCATTATGCTCGATGGAAAAGACGGGACGGACATAGAAAACCAAAAAATAGATGGAAATGTATTTAAAGAAGTAAGAGTTGCCGGTCGACTTAGAGAATTTGATCGCCTTGTAATCGCTTCTCACTTCAAAGGACACCCTAGTGCGGGATTCGGTGGAGCAATTAAAAATCTAGGAATTGGATGCGTTTCAAAAGGAGGGAAGGTTGAAGCTCATACGGGTAAGAAGTTTGAGTTTAACCTTGATGCACCCATTTCAGATTATGAACGATGCATAGAAATCTGTCCTAAAGACGCATTAAAAAAGGGAAACAATGGTAAACTCGTGTTTGACGAGGAAAAATGCTCGTATTGTTACATGTGTAGTTCTGTATGCGAAAATAATAGAATTGATCTCGGAGAAGCAAGTCGCGAAGAATTCATTACCCATATGGTGGATAACGCTAAAGGTGTAGTTGATTTTTTTGGTAAGGACAAAATTTTTTACATTAATTACGCTATAGACATTACGTATCAATGCGACTGCTCTGGAGGCTCAGATACACCTTTTATTCCCGATATTGGAGTATTGGCGTCAAGAGATCCTGTAGCATTAGATCAAGCGTGTATTGATTTAGCTCATAACTCGATGATGAGTCCTTATTCATCAATTGGGGATATTCAAAAACTTAAAGAAACTATACAAGTTCACGATTGGTTTTCTTTCACGCCAAGATTTGATCCCGCTACCAATCAAATGGATTATAATTTAAAAGGAAATAAATCAACACATTGGGAGAACCAACTTGCGTTAGCAGAGCAAATTGGACTAGGGACAAAGAATTATAACCTAATAGAAGTAATGATTGATAAAGAAGGAAACACCTCAATTTAGGGAATATTAATTTTAGTTAAAGAATAAAAAAAAGAAATTTATTGAATTTTTACTTTTTCTTTAAATCCATTCCGCAGCAACTAAATCCAGATTCTGCGCAAGCACCCTCTCCGCAATCACAGCCTTTAGTGACGGTCAATTCAAGGCCACAATCCTCGCAATAGAGTACATCCCCTTCTTTTATATCATGACAATGAACCATTTTTTTCACCTTTAGATTAAGTATATTGTGTTATTTTATCAAAGTCAATTCTTAAAGTTTTATCACATATTTCATTAGCGATTACATTATATTCACAAATTCTTTCGCATTAAATACCCGTTGTCGCCAGATCTATAATAATTAGGAATCTCTTTGATAATCTCAAATCCAATTTTTTCGTAGAATTTTGCCGTCCCAGGAGTGCTTTTTTTCGTGTTTAATTCGAGAAAACGGTATCCCTTTTGAATTATATATGGGAAAACGTGCGCTTCGAACAAATAGGTTCCCAATCCTTTTCTCTGGTAAGAAGGGCAAATGTACAGTAAAGAGATATACGCAGTATTTTTTAGATCCCTATAGGGTACAATGAACATGGCGGCAATAATTTCATTGTTAGAATTGGGTTTCACTATCTTAGTCTTGCAAATAGCATGACTATAGAAATACTTCAGTTGGATTTTCTCAATACAATCCACTCCGAAGATTTCTTTATTTTGCAGGTAAATTTTCTCTAAATCTTTAGTATCAATTCTTAAAAGTTCAATGTCTCTATATTCCATCGGTCCATAGATCTCGTATAACTTTTTCTTTCAAGACAGGTTCTATGGTCATATCCCCCGTAACATCCATTAAGCAGGCTAGACAGGATTTTCCATTTACTCTTACCAAACACCTTCGGCAAAAACCTAATCTACAATTAATAAAGAACGCCAAACTCGAGTCTAAGTGTTCTCTAATGTACATTAAGCAGTCCTGGACGCTCATAGTACCACTCAACGGAACATCGTAGGTATCGTAATAGGGAGCTTCATCCTTCTTAGGATCAAATCGGAAACACTTTACTTGTATTAATTTTTCTGCTGGCATCATAATTCCCTCTTAGTCTCTTTTTAAAGACGCAGTAGCTACACCTACCGCTTCTTGGTAAGTTAACTTTCCCGTAGGTAATGGTATGTTAGTAACTACAGGATCTTCAAACCTAATTACTGGTTCTCCATCAGATTTTCTTATTACAATGTTTTTTAACCAATTGTCGTTGTCAGTATAAACTTTATCCTTCCGATAGAACTCTCCCCGGCTTTCTTCTCGAATGAGCGATGATTTAGATGAGAGATGCAAGCAGGTTAACATATTCCTAAGCTCTAAGGATCTGAACCAATCATAATTAAGGGATTTAACACTTTTCATAGGGACATAAAGATTTTCCACATCGCGACATAATAACTCACTTATTTCTTCGACTGCTTCTTTCAATAACAATCCGTCCTTGATTAATCCAATCTTTTTATCTGATATTTGATGCATTTTTGCTTGAAGGTCGTTAGGAGCAATTCCAGCTTCTCGAGTTAGTGGTTTGTTTATGCGATCTAAGTGTGACTTTAGTTGTTCCTCGTCTATAGTCGCGAAATCGACTCGTTTTACATATTGAGGCGCAATTTCTCCCGCTATTTTACCGTGTACCCCCGCCTCGGTGCAAGCAGAAGCAACCCTTACGGCACCCCACAGGCATCCTGAGCATTCTCCAGCAGCATATAACCCTGGAAGCGAAGTTTCTGTTTTTTCATTAACTTTTATACCTCCATTCATATAATGAGCGGCGTTTCCTACCTCTATATCTTCGGTCTTAAGTTTTTCTAGTAATATTGGCAACAATTTCGTTAGCTCGTAGCGAGTGTCTCTATATTCGTTCTGAATACGGTGAGCTGCTACGCGAATAATCATGTCCATGAACTTTTTTCTTGCGTGCTTCATTGAGAAATACACACCGCCGTGGGGACCGCCCCTACCTTCTTCAATCTCTATTTGAGACGCAACTGAGACGATTTCTTTGGTGCTTTGTTCCAAATTTTGAGGGTCGTATTTTTCCATGAAGCGCTCTCCGTGTTTATTTAAGAGTCGTAGCACTTCACCAAATGGATCTACTTCGCATATAATATATAATACAATGCTTCCTCGCTCTTTTGGTGGCCAAACTAATGTTATAGGACAAAATTGGACCATTTCCATTGAAATTAATTCTACTCCCGCTCTATAAGCCATAGCAATTCCATCGCCAGTTAAATCGTACGGACCAGTGTTAAAAGAATAAGCACCGTGCCACCCCCCAGTAGCTAAAATAATTGCTTTGCATTTTATAACAATGGTTTCACCAGTCTTAATATCAATTGCGAGTGCTCCTGAAATTCTTCCCTCATTCCGCAGCAAATCGATTACCATGACATCTTCAAGTATCGGTATTTTTAACTCCTTTACCCTTTTTCGAATCGCAGCAACCCATAATGTGCCTGCTGAAATAATTCCCCTTGCTATTTCCTCGGTATGCGCAGATTGATAACTATATATCCGCATTCCCCAATCCATTAAATCTTTCATAACCTTTGGAGCGTATTCTATGTATTTCTCGAGCATTTTCTGATTTCCGAGATATAAACCCTCTCTAACTAATGTCTCGAAAAATAACTTAGTACTATCTCTATCGTCTCCTTCGAAACCCAACTCTTTTGCACTAATTCCATCCACATTAAAATCTACTCCTGCCATTTGTGAAGCGCCACACTGGCCAATTCGCCCTTTTGTTGCTATCAATATGTCTATTCCGCTTTTTGAAGCTTCGATTGCAGCGTGTCCTCCTGCCCCTTCGCTCCCTACAATGAGAAGCTCGGTAGTTATTATTTTATCGCATAGATTTTTCAAGTTTTCCATTAGTACAAACTCCTATTCATTAATTATGTATCTAAGAATACATCGTTTGTCTCCATGAGTTTGCATAGAAGGTACTTCAATCTTTAATTTTGGGTTATATCCTTTCAATATTGAGGTATCAATGTGTTTGCAATAGAGTTTGCCATACTCGAGTTTGTCCCATTCTTTACATCCGGTACAAAACACGCATTTTCTGCCAACAATCTCAAAATTACCATCTACCACTTTAGGCTTGTATTTTAGAGTGTTTTTTCCATCCAAATCTCCATATATAAAGAAATTCTTTAAGGTTAATTCTTTTCCAAGCGATTTTACAAGCTCTGCTATTCTTTTTCCTCTTTCTTCTCCATATTTCTGCACAGATTTTTCTATAACTTCTTTTCCTCTCTCGCCGAACTCGCTTATTACTTCTTCTGTTATGGTACAAAAAAGTTGAGCAAACATAGAGAAAAAATGGGATTTATACTGATTTCCCACCTCTTTCTGACCATTTAAGATATCCATTAAATCATCGTTTGTAAAGCCTTTATGTTCTGAAATTATTCTCACATCCTAATTAGATTTCAAATTTTGAAATATTTAAGTAAATTTCTCTTGTTAAAAATAAATATTTTCCTTAACTTGAATTTTGATTTTATTAACAGATTGAAATCGAATAGAAAATAAAAAAAAATTTTAGTTTTTTCTGAATAACTACTATTATAAAAGAAAACCAAGAGACTTTATTTTGTGTTGTTTAATGCATAATTTACTGCATGTTCTGCATGTAAATAAGTCGTATCAAATATTGGGATCTTAATATCCTCTTGCTTAACTAATAGGGGGATTTCCGTGCAACCTAAAACAATACCTTCGGCTCCGTTATTAATTAAACTATCTATAATTTTAAGATATTTACTTTTAGAGCTATCAAGAATTTTTCCAACGCATAATTCATCATAAATAATATTGTGAATAATTTCTCTTTCTTCAGGTTCAGGAATTATTACGCGTAATTCGTATCTCTCTCTTAAAATTTTCTTGTAAAAGTTTTTTTCCATTGTAAATTTAGTACCAATTAATCCTACCGAACTTAGATTCTCTTCTTTAATCTTTATCCCCGTTGCGTCAGCAATGTGAAGCAAAGCTATGTGTATTTCAGAATTGTTTATAATGTTATCAGCTAGAAGGTGCATTGTATTTGTGCAAATAACAATAAATTCCGCACCTGCAGCTTGAAGTGCTTTAGCCTTGTCAAGCATTATCTTGGATAATTCCTCCCATTTTTCTTCCTTTTGAAGGCCCTCTATTTCTTCAAAATCGACAGAGTAGAGAATACATTCAGCAGAATGTAAATTTCCTAACTTCTTTTTAATTAGTTCATTAATTATTCTGTAATATTCTAAACTTGATTCCCAACTCATCCCTCCAATTAGCCCAATAACTTTCATTATTTATCTCCAAATTTTATATGAATTAAATTAACTCGAAATTGCTAAATTATTAAAACATATATATGGTAAATATGCATTTCTCGAAAATTCTCGCTCCTTTGAAATGTAAAGAATATTCTTAATCATTTCAAGAACATTACCGCTTACATTTCCTCCTTTTATAGGGTCTACGAGCTCACCATTCTTTATATGATATCCATTTCTTATTTCAGCGCCAAAGGAACCTGATAATTCTTCGGGTCTTAACCAAGAGAATTTATCTATGTAAAAACCTTTTTGAATTGACGATATTATATCATCGAGAAGTTTTGACCCAGAATTTACGCATAAATTGGAGACTGTGTTTGTGACCGCTCCATCATCGCTTCTGAAACCATTTCCGGTTGATTCAGAGTTTTCAATTAATCCGTGTTTCTGATCGTAAATACGCTTGGTGAAAATACCATTTTCAACTACTTTTGTAGTACTCTGAGGATTTCCTTCACCGTCCCAAGTATTAGATCTCAAACCTCCTTGAAGTAACCCATCATCATATAGCGTAAAATCTTTGTCCGCGACTTTCTCTCCAATGGCTAAAGCTGATAATTTTTCGTAATGAGCTTTTCCTGAGATATGATAACTTAAAACAGGATTAAACGCAGTCCTTAACACATTCGGGGAAAATAAAACAATTGCATTTTCACTTTTTTGTGGAGAGATTGAATTTAACGAGTCAGTTGCCACTTTAGACCAATGTTCGAATCTTGACTGAAGATTTAACAGAGAAATATCTTTTATATAAAGATTATCCCAATATTCTGCTAATTTTCCGTTTTTTTCGGCTTTTATTGCAAATTCTAGGTGAATAAAAGTCTTAATACTACTTAATTGTACATCAGAGCTGTTTTCCAACTTTCTTTCTTGAATGAATGTTCCAATTCTACCGAATGTAGGTTTAACGTTATTGAATTGCTTTAATGCTTCAAACGTATTTCTCGAAATATCGTCGGTTGTCTCAATGGGATTATTTAAAATCTCAGCTTCAACAACTCTAATTGTAGAGTATTTCTTTTTTTCAGGAAAATAATATTTTGGAACAGTATTTAAGGTCGCTAGTTTGTAGCAATGTTTTATATCTTGTCGAAGTTCAGTGGTTCCCTTGTCTTTTCCAGTTACAACGCCAATTCCAGACTTATTTCCTTTTTGAACTAATATTCGAAGTATAAAACTATCAGATATACCATTTCTTTTAGACTCTAATTGATTTTTACGGTATGAATTTTCATAGATCTGCGTCTTTTTTGTTAAGATTTCGTATCCATCAACAGGAAACTTCTTAATTTCTTTAATTAATCGTCCAATAGTATCAATTTCTGTCGTATTCAATCACCCGGGACTAATTAGCGCTTTCTTTACTTTTATAGCAGAACCACCTGTTGTAACAGGTACAGTATCTTCGTCTCCTTTACCGCAGTTTCCTGGTTTTAATGTTAATTTCTCTTTTGAAATGCCATCTATATTTTGAAGAAGTTCGAGAACCGGACCGCTTAAAGTAATGGATTTAAAGGGGTGACTTATTTGCCCTCCTTCTATTAAGTATCCTTTTTTTGATGTACACTGCATTCCCCCACCGAGAGGATCTTCCATACCAAAATATCCTCCAACTAAAAACACCCCATCTTTTAATTCTGATATCATTTCCTGGATAGTCATATCACCAGACTTAAAATATGTATTGCTCATTCGGACGTGAATTGGATGAATGTAGCTTTCTCTTCTTCCATTTCCTTTTGGAGTACTCTTTAACCTAGAAGCAGTTTCTCTATTATGAAGTAGATTTATTAGAACGCCCTCTTTAACTAAAATGGTATCGCCTGCTTTGATGCCTTCGTCGTCAAAGAAATAGGATCCGTTTTGAGCTTCGAGATTTGGAGTATCGTTGATTTCGCAAATATCTGACGCAACTCTCTTGTTTATATACGGAGTTAAATAGCTACGTCCTCTTAGTATTTGATCGGCTTCTAATCCGTGACCAAAACTCTCGTGAGCCACAAGCCCTGCCATATTCGCGTCTAATATTATAGGGAATTCGCCTGATGGAGGAGATTTTGCCTTTAACATTTCTAACGAGTTGTTTGCGATTTTTTCAATCTCTTCGTTCTGTATACCTTCAACAATGTCAAAACCAATTTGTCCTCCTCTGGAGTAGTAATCAAACTCTTTTATACCATCTTTTTTAGCAATGGGTTTGATAAACAAGCGCGTTCTCGGAATAACTTGTCTTAATTCACAACCTTCATTATTTACATAAATACGCGTAATTAGATTTTCTTTATATTGTATTTTTGTATTACTAATTCTTGAATCAAAGTTTTGTATCGATTTAAATAGATTTCTAACAGCATCTAATTTATTTCCAATAGGTATGTCAAAAGGGCTCCTCTCCAGTTTTACCACTTTGTTTAGAGTCCAACCCTCAAATCTTTCTAAATTTACTCCTTGATTATTAGAACTTGGAACCTTACGAGATGTGTTTATTAATTCTGGTATATTTCCCATCGCCCACTCGTTCCATATTCCGTTAAAAGTCCTCATAACGATTCCAGATCTGTTAGAAATTAACGAAATTTTTTCTGTAGATTTAGTCTTAAGAATATTTAGCGAGTAATTATTATCGTATAAAATGTCGATAAATATCCTATTCCTATTGAACGAGTGAGCTATTTCTTGAAACGAAATAATAAGATCTTCGTAGGAATTAGAACTTTCTTCCATTAGTAAGAATAAAGAGTTGTATAATACGAAGTAATAATCTATGTATTTTATAGTTTCAAACTTTTTTATTCAATTTTAATATTTTATTCTTGGTACTTAGATTCTTCGTCCTCATTTATTAAAACGAATTTTTTCCCTAAATGAATCTTTTGATGTTTTTCAATCATTGATATCCTTTCCTCTAATACCGATGAGGTTTCTATTAAATTGATGATTTTTTTATTTACTTCTATTATACTATTTTGGATTTCTCCTAATTGCGTTAAAATAAAATGCATAACATTATCTTTCTTTACTGGTTCTGAAAACCAATTTAATATGTTTAAAATAAACTTCTTATTATCGAATTGATTTAAACCTATATTGGGATCATTTGTTAAAATATCAATATCACCCATCGCTACTACCTTTCCTTGCCCAAACACAGTATATGCTGCAATAACTTGTTGATTCTCGTTATTTTTTATCCACTTCTCGTTGGTGTCATCATATATTTCTGACCATACTTCTTTTTGGTCAGTTTTTAGAAGAAGTTTTGCTTTTTGATTTAAGAATAACGAACATGTACCCCCGATAACTAATTCTCTTATCTGGTTTGAAAATTTATATGATTTATTTATTTTACGAATGTTTAGAATGCTTGGGCAGTTTTGGTTGATCTTATTATGTTCTTTTACTATGTTTTTTTCAAAGTAAATTCCGAAATGCTTGTTTGATATATCGTTTAAATTGGTTTTTTGTAGGAAATCTGAGCCATATTCGCTCATTAAGAGTAAGGCTCCCCCTTCCCGTACATAATCAATTATAGCGTCAATTTCACTACTAGAGAAAAGCTCTCCAATTGGATTGCCAATAACAAAGATATCGATAGAGCTGAATAAGCTTTTAGTTATATCTCGGTTGCGATTAAAATCGACTTTAATCGATTGTTGCTTCAAAAATTTGAAAAAATCTGCGAATTCCTCGTCAGACTCATTAAGCATTTCATTGTGGGTCTGATTAATTAAAATCTTAAACGATTTTTTTAAGAAGGGCATATTTCTATAGAGAAGAATAAAGATAGTGCTAAAATTTACAAGATAAAACGCCTATAAAAATAGTTCTATCCATTGAATTTTTAGTAAAAACTTTTTAAATTTTTATTAATGATCATTTTTGGATTTAAAGAATATTTTAGATATGATATTAACTCAAGGTAGTTGCTAATCGGAATGGTGGAAAACAATTTAAATACTGTCGCTATTTGCGGCCTTAGCTGGGGTGACGAAGGAAAGGGGAAAATCACAGATATTTTCGCCCAAGAAGCGGATGTTGTAGTCCGTTTTAATGGAGGTAATAACGCTGGGCACACAATAAACGCAAATGGTGTGAAATACAAATTTAAGTTAATACCTTCTGGTGCTCCTCTAGAAAAGGAAGGCGTGATAGCTAATGGTTGTGTAATCGATCCTAGAGTATTAATTGAAGAAATAGAAAGTCTTAAAAAATTGGGCAAGAAAGTTAATTTAAAAATAAGTTCGACCGCTCATGTGATAATGCCATTTCATATAATACTCGATGGTTTAGAAGAAAAAAAGAAAGCAGAATACTCTGCGGGTACAACAAAGAGAGGAATTGGACCAACATATTCCGATAAACATGCAAGATGGGGAATTCGAGTTTTTGATCTTATTAATCCCCAATTTCTTGAATCTAAACTAAGAAAATTATTTTCTATAAAAAAAGAACTTATACGAGTATATGATCCGAATTACACTGGAGATTTTAATCAAATATTTGAACAATATAAAACTTATGGTGAAATTCTGAAACCCTATGTTATAGATACGGCGTTTTATTTAAATAAAATAATTGACGAAGGAAAAAAGGTCGTTTTCGAGGGAGCCCAAGGAAGTTTATTAGATATTGATCATGGAATGTATCCTTTTGGAACATCATCTAACGCAAATGTCTTAGGAATTTGTGCAGGAGCAGGAATCCCGCCGAAAAAAATCAAGAAAACCTATGGTATTATAAAAGCCTATACATCTAGAGTTGGAGAAGGCGTAATACCGACCGAATTATTCAATGATACAGCCGAAAAAATCAGAAAACAAGGACACGAATATGGCACGGTTACAGGTAGACCAAGGAGAGTAGGTTGGCTCGATTTGTTTAACATAAAATACAGTGTCGTAATAAATGGTATCGATAGAATTGTAATAACCCTATTAGATGCTTTAGAAGGAATTGATCCGTTAAAAATTTGCACAGGATATCGATTGGACGGGATTCTACTTGATAGTTGGCCAATCCACCATGAAATTATTCAAAATTGCCAACCTGTCTATTCTGAATTTAAAGGATGGAAGGAAAAAACACAAGATCAATGGAGCGAAATTGCGAGTAAAGGATACGCTGCGTTGGATGAACAAGTAAAAGATTATTTAAAAATCATTGAAAAATTCATTGAAGTAAAGATTGCAATGATATCTATCGGACCAGATAGAAATGATACTATAATTTTAGAAGAAGAGCTCTTCTAATTAGATAAATTATTAAGAATTAAAAATTATTCCTTGCCTAGATTAGTTTTTCTTAGGTTTTGATTATTTATAACTAAATAAAGTTACTTATATATGTACAAGATTCTTATTTATTATAGAAATTACAAGTATGTATATTATTAATACAAATATCCTTTAATTATGGAAAACCAAATTTACTTAAAGAGCCCACAAAACATTATCATAAGTAGCTTAAAACGACTTATCAATAATCTCCCTGAAATTAATGCTGCCGCGATTGTTTCTAGTGAAGGATTAGCAATTGCATCTGCATTACCTCCACTAATGGATGAAACAAAGCTTGCGGTGGTTAGTGCTGTAATTTCATCGATCTCAAAAAATGTAACAGTTGAAATGAGTCTGGGTAGCTTCGATAGAGTCTATGTTAAGGGCGATTTTGGATATTTAATTGTATTCAAACTTAGTTCTCAAGCGCTTTTAGCTATTTCCACCTCAAAGGAAGTCAATGAAAAATTAGGATTGATTTTTCTGGAGTGTGAGAAAGTTTGTGATGAGATTTCTGAGTTTTTGTAGGATTTTTTCACTTATTCCCTGAATTCTTTGATGAGAAAAACTATTCCTATGATCATTAAGCAAATTATTACTACAAACGAAACCACAAAGTGAAATTGCAAAATCACGGGTAAGCGAACAAACCAGCTTAAAAATAAATGAATTCCCGAACAATATTGTTCGATCATTTTATTATATAGATCCTAAAGTGGATGTTAATCATCTATTGATCACGCTGAATAATAAAATAAATAGAGACCAATGTTTGTCCACTCAGTTGGTTTCAACTTAAAGCTCTTGAGACAGAGATTTTGGCTAGATATAACATAAGGTCAAATAAGTAATTGTTTTGTAAATCTTCAAAAGAATTAAACAATAAAGGCAATTCTGTACATCCAAGAATTACCCATTTAACTTGATAAGCGTCTCTAAATTTCCTAATAATTTCGAACGACTTGGCTTTTAAGGATAAACTAACGCCTCTTCTCTTAATTGTATTAATAATTTTCATAACTTCTTCCTAAATCTCTGTTGAAGGAGTTATAACATCTATTCCAATTAAATTTCCACTGTTTGTATAAATCCTTGATTTTGCCGTACTACTTGTAGCTAATAGTCCCACAACAATACCTTTGGTGCTTTTCTGACCTTGAGACAAATCAGTTTTTAATTTTGGGAGCGATAAATTTACCATGTTAAGAATTGGTATGTTAATATTCTTTTTTATATCTTCGAAGTAGAAATGGGCGGTATTGCATGGAATTACAATGAAATAAACTCCGCAATTTTCTAAAACTTTAGCTGATTTTACTAAAGCTCTTACAATTTCGCTATGATTTCCACTCAAAATTGATTCTGTTCTATCAGGTATCTGAGTATTTGAATAAATTATGGTAGGAATGTGATTTTGATCCATTTGGACCGGAGTAAATCGCAGTATTTGGATATACAAATAATCAGTCGCTTCAGGACCCATACCTCCAAGAAGTCCAATAATTTTCTTTTCAGAAGTTGTTATTTGCTTTATAATTTGGTGGAGGTAAGTCTTTCATAGTTATTAAACCGGGTGGTGCGGTTATCACTCTATTTATCGAATTGACTACGACCGATATCGTTCCGATGTCTCCGTTAATACAAGGAATAATCTTTTGAGTTATGTTCGGTTTCCCTTTTATTTCAATCATGTCAAACTCATTATCTGCACCTAAATAAGCTTTAAAATCGAGAACGACGCGTTCATTATTGTTTTGAATGCCGATAGCTTTCTGGGTAACTCCACATACTTCGCCAAGATTGACTTCAAATCCTTCGCTTCTGATCATTTTTTTTGCAATCACAGGTTCAACCTCTGATATTTCTATCTCATCTAACGCCCAATTTAGCGCATCTGCTACCATATATATTGACTCTGATAACCCTACATGTCCAGTTATCTTCCCAGAAGAAATCAATTCTTTAAATTCTTCCTTAGATAACCCAGAACCTATTTTTTTTTGGAAAGGTATTCTTCGATTTAAAGCGTTAATCTGCCTTGAAACAGTAATTCTTTCCACAGTTTCACATGGACTAGTTAGAATAATCGGAAAGAAATCCATCAAGAAACCGGGGTTTATACCCGTCCCTAAGACCGTGACATTCTTTTCTTGTGCTAAACGATGCAACTTATCTGCAAGTTTTGGGTTTCTCTTGAATGGATACGAAAGTTCCTCGCAAGTCGAGACCACATTTAAACCTAAATTTACTAATTCTCTCAATTGATTAAAGACTCCTTTGAAATGGGAAGATGTTGTGTGAACTACAATGTCAGGCTTATCATCTTTTACTATTTGATTTAAAGAATCAGAAATCATAACATTTAGGTTTTTATTTAGATTTAACTCATCTCCCAAATCTTTACCAATCAAATCTGGAGATATATCTACTGCACCCACAATCTGAATCCAATCTTTTTCCAACATCAAACGAGCGACTTTTTTCCCGATAACTCCGATACCATAACATACAACTTTAATTTTTGCCATCCTGCTAATTAAAAATTCAACTTTATTCAACTTTATATAGGTTTATTACAAAATTTAATTCACGATGATATTAAACTACACACTATAAGTAGCTTAATTTTAAGAGGTATTAAAAACCATAAGTGTCTAAAGCTAGTGGTATGGAATGTCTATGAAAATATAACATATCTTGGCATTGGTCCATAACCATATTACAAATTATTTCTTTAAGTTTTTGCAATGATAAAGCGTCAATGTTTATGCCTTTCATGTAATCTTCCTTCTTAAGCTTCCATTTTAACATTTTGCTGCTTAAAAGAGGATGAAAATCAGATAAGAAAGAGAATAATTCAAGAAGAAAAGGTATAGATTCATTTTTTATCAAAAAAATTACTGGATACACAAGTTTCTGTGTGTCAATTTTTTTAAAAGTCCTAAAAGCGCACAGTCTTACATCAAAATCCGTATCTGATACAATTATATTCTCTAAAAAGTCTAAGATTATTGCTTTCTCAGATTTATGATTCAATATTCTCCTTATTCCTTTAATACGAGTATTGGATTCCTTTGAAGTTTCAATAATAGACAATAGCTTGTTTAATTCGGAATTCAAAATATAAATACTCTTTCAGATATTCTAGTTTGAGATGATTTTATTAAACAAGACTTAAAAATTATACTTTACTTCCGCAGTTAGAGCAACGATCTCCTCCTCGCACTGATGTGCCACACATTGGGCAAATCTTTAACTTCTTTCTTGGAGGTCTTAATCTCGTTATTGAAACTATCTCTATATTCTGGGATTGAGGTTGTACAATATCTGATTTTGGTTTAAAATCCATGGTAGTAAAGGGTGCACTAGCTTTTACATTTATTTTCTGTCCGAAGTAACCTCCGACTTTAACAGTTTTTTTTACTTCTGTGAATACCGATGTACCATCATCGGGTAGAGGAGAAACTTCTTCTATAACAGGAATCTCAGAAGAAGTTAGTCCTAATTCTTCTTGTTTTTCCTTATTTAAAATATCTATAAATTTTTCATCTAATTTTAATAGAGTTTCACATTGAGGACATCTCAATAAATGGTTGAATCCAATATTATTGGTTAATGCGTATTCTCCGATACAACACCCATGGAATTTTGCTCCACAGTTGTAACATTTATGGATTTCATCCATATAAGCCTCACATATAGGACATACTTCTTGATTACACAATAAGCATATTTCTTCGTCGTCTCCATCTAAACTAATTAAATCTACAGCCAATTTTTCGAAAAATAACTTATCTTCTTCAAGGATTGTTTCTTTTTTGGAAATAACATTGAATTCTTGCTTATTTTTAATTAAAGAATTCATCGTGTCTCTAAATTGGACAAGGTTAGTACAATAAAATGATCCTCCGTGCGTCTCGGAGGATATAATTTTTAGCTTTACATCGTCTGAATAGAATTTTTCGCTTCCCACACGAATGATATCAATGCTTGTATGGAAGCTTTTTGCTTTTATTAATAAGTCATATAAAGCATTGTGATAATCTTCAGATCTATCACTCGGGGTATCGGTTAGAACGATTATTCTGAAATTTCTTTCAATACTTCTACTCTTTTCGAAGATATGGGACAAAACTTCAAACAATCCATTTTCGAAATAACTTTCCGATTTTTCCCTTGAATCGAAATTACTGTCAAAGAATTGAATCAATTCATCTGAATTATTCTGATTATAGAGGAATTTCGGATTATCGTTTTCAATAAAAATTAGGACCCCATATGTGTTGTCTTTGTTATAAGTGTTCTTTTCTTCAATAAATTCCTTAATAATTTCTCTTAATTTGTTCTTTTCTAAAAAATCTGAGAGAAGATCAAGATAAAAAATAATTTCTTCGGAAAATTTTGTCGTATCGTTGTTAAACATACCTATTGTAATACCTCTTGTATTTTTCTAATCACTCATGTAGATACAAGTAATCATTAATTATAATTCTTTGCTGAGTTTCATAACCTATATAATACGATAGAGTATTGCAAATTAATTATACTAATATTTATATGCAGGACGAATCTTTGCTATTTTTTAATAACAAATCTTTGATTTAATCCAATACAATTCCACACTTACTACAGATTTTTTGGTTGTTAGACTTAATTTGAGCACCACATTCACGACAAAATCTAATACTGTGTTCTTTCCTCGATACGCTAGGCTTCCAATAATTTACCTCATTTTCTGATTTAGGGGACTGTGTAGAATCTGTAGTAACATTTCCTTGAGGCTTTTGATACATAATTTTATCTCCAACCTTGCTAAGTTGAAAAGTGCTTCCAAAAAATCCTCCAATTCTCACCGTTTTCGCGGGATGGTCACTAGGTGGAAATTGTACTGGTTTTATATTCGCTTTAGCTTCAGAAACTTCGACAATTTTTGTTTCAGGGATAACAGTTCTTTTATCTTCCGAACCCTCGATAGAGGTTTCAACTTCAATTTCCTTGGAATCTTTCTCTTGAATAAAAGGAACCTCGTCCACAATTGACGCCTCTTCTATTTGAAGTAAAACTTGGCAATTTGGACAACGAAATATATGAGGAATACCAATATTATTATCTATGCTATAATCTGTAACGCAACAATTGTGAAACAAGACGCCACAATCTTCGCATTTTTTTAGAGTATCTTCAACCTGTTCGCAAATTGGACAGATATCCTGTTGGCATAAGAAACATCTTTTTTCTTCATGAAGCTCTGGAAATTTCAATTTCTTTGCTAAATTATTGTAGAATGCATAATCATCTTTGTCAATTTCAAATGTGTTAGGCCTATCGGTAAATATTGTGGCAATTTGCTTGTTCTTTATTAATTTTTTTATTATTGAGGAAAATTCTTTTTTGTCTTGAACGTAAAACAATCCTCCTTTTGTATCAGAGGCTAATATCGTCAATTTTACATCGTCTTTTTGGAAACGAGTATCACTTTCAACAATCCTAATAACATCTATAAAGGTTGGAAAGTGTTTTACTTTCGAGATAAGATTGAAAAGAGCTTCCTGATATTCCTCGTTCAAATCGCTAGGAGTATCAGTTATGACTATTATGCGATTAAATTTACTTTTTTTTCTTACAGTTTCAGAGATATAGCTCAGTATGTAAAACAATCCGTTCTCAAAAAAGGAGGTGGTTTTTGATCTCGTTTTCCAATTTTCTTCAATCGCTTTACTTATTATATCAGAATCTTTTTTATCAGTAATAAAAGTAGGATTTCCCTCTTCTTGAAATATTAACACTCCATACCGACTTTTAATGTTCTCTTTATTTTTTTCGTCAATATAAAACTTAATGGCTTTTAGGATATCTTTTTTCTTCAAGAGATCCTTAGTTAAGTCCAGATAAAAGATAATATCTTCTTTTGTGGATGAATTCAACGAGATACGGCTCTTCTTTTTTTGGATATTTATTATGAAACAAATATTTCTTAAATTTTTTTTCCTTAGAAATAATTCTAGAAAATTAAAAAATATATAATATAAGATGGCTTTAATATTAAGTAATTAGATAGAGTATAAATCCATTTGAGAGGATGGGAAATGAAAGATTTCTTAAAAAAATTAAATTTGTCAGATGAATCGATCGAAATATATCTTAAATCGCTTGGATTAAAGACTTACAGTTATTACGAGTTATTTTCCCTTAATCCAAAGTTGTCTTCCAATGTATTCGATGAGACTTTGAATCAACTTATTAATTTGGGGTTATTGTATCGATTAAAATTCTCTGATCCTAATATTTTGCCAATGTATATTGCTATACAACCAAATAAATCAATCCTTACTTATTTTAAGAATATAAATAAAAGTTATGACAAAATTAAACAACAGATTAGCGAAAATCTCACTAAAAGCGTAATTAAACTATTAGACGAACAATCTCCACTAAATTTGAAGGATGCTATCTCCATAGAAGAGAAGATAAGGAAAGACTTCGAAGATGAGAGTTTAATATTTAAAAATGATATTGAAGACGCTTCAACGGGTATAGAAGAGCTTAAAAAACTACAAAGATTTATCCCTAATCTTAACAATGAAATGATTGGTTCTTTACAAGCACAAATTTCGAAAATTATTAAAGATCTTGATGAAACGAAATCACTAATTTTAGATAAATTACATTCTAAGGAATTTAAACAATCTCCCAAGGTTTTATCTCAATTTATTGAAGAAGTTTTCGAAAAGGAAGCACAATTAATTGCGGGTGATTTGTCTGCTGAGATTGAAAAAACTCTTTCAAGTGACTGTGAGAACTTCGAAGAATTAATTGATAAAATCCTTGAAACCGTTTTCCAACACAAAACCGACTTGAAATTATTATCTTTAAACATGTTGAGCTCTTTTGAATTTAAGCTAAACAAGTATAGAGATGTATTAAAAGCAAAGAGTGAAAGCGCTGTTTCTAATTTAAAATCCTTTGAAACGGACCTTGTTTCAAATCTAACAAATTTGATTTCAAAATCATTAAATGATATTCAATTTCTAAACGATCCTGTAATTAAGGTTCTAGACTATTTTCAAAAAACGATTTGGAATTTGGAAAAAACATTTAATCAAAATATCTGGGTTATAAATAGCATAACAAAGATCAACGAAGAAATTGTAAATATTATTAATTACGCTGAAAAAAATGTAAAAATCATTGTACCAAATCTTAAAAACTTTTTATCACCAAAATTATTCTTAAGTAAATCTGATAAATTGAACATTAAAATCTTCTCGAGTGATCCATTAGAGAATTCCACCGTAAGAGAGTTCCAAAAGCTTCCTAATTTGGTTTACAACCAAATAGATAACCAAAATTTAATAGCTATCGTTGGAGATAACAAGATAATTGCATTAGGGGTAATTAACGGCGAGGAGAAAGATCCCTTAAACGATTTCATAGGATTCGGAAGTAATGATGCAACATTTATTGCTAAATTATTTCCAAATTTGGAATCTCTTTTTGGAAGTGAAAGAGAAATTCCGACTAGTGTTAAACTGAGAGCCATTCCAAAACCAGAACAAGGAATCCCAGCACCCAGAATCCAAAAAAGCTCTGCTAAAATAACAGCAACCACAGAAATTTCGCCACCTACGGGAACCGTTCAACTAGGACCTCCCGCAGCAACTATAGACGTTCCAAGTTCCAGAGTTAAACCCAAGGACGGGGACCAAATAGCAATCGACATTAACCATGCGTTTAATCAATTAATATCTAAAGTTGACTCCTTAGAAGGATTAGTCGTAAGCAAGGAGTTATTAAATATTTCAGACTTGATTTTAGAAAAGAAAGGATTCTCCACGGTGTTACACAAAATAAGAGCTTTTTCTGCCAAATTTAAGAAGAATAAAAAGCTATTAACAGCATCAGAGAAAACTGATCTTCTCAACAATATTGAAGAATGGAAATTTCATTTATTTTCTTAAAACAATAGTTTATTATTCTCTTCTTTCCTTTTTGAAGTTCCAATAAAAACCGTAGCATATGTAAGCTAATTCTATTATTACACTACAAACAAAAAAAAAAGACACCGTAATGGACAATATGAAATTAGGATTTAATAACCCAATTATTCCTAAGATAGGACATGCTGGAGCAACTACTAGGAAAACGATGTATACCAATTTGTCTTTTTCTTTAAAACTCATGTAGGTTGTTATATTAAACCATCCAATCATCATAAGATAAAAAGGAGTAAAGTAGTACCATATGATAGGAAATGGGTACATCAATCCAGACAGACCTCCTCCTCCCATTGCGAACGCGTAGAAATAATTAGCATAAAAATAATTAATTAATAAAAACGCACTTAATGGAGTAGGAAGCCCAGTGTAACCTCCTATGGTAGAAATATTAAATCGAGCCAATCTCAATATCCCCGCAAGTGCAAATAAGATTGAACCGAAGATTAAAACGATATCGTACCATCCTCCCGTATTAAAGGCTTGATAAGTCAACATAGCGGGTACCACACCAAAAGTTAAAGAATCGCTTAAAGAATCTAATTCTTTGCCAATTTCGTTAACAGTGTTCGTCTTCCTCGCCACATATCCGTCTAATAAGTCAAATCCCAAAGCAATCGTAATGAGAAAGAACCCTAAAGATACAAAAGAACGACCACCTACTATTCCAAGAATAAGAGCAATAATCCCTAAACTAGTCCCAACAAGGGTAATATAGTCCTTTAAGTTTAATAAATTATATATCTTCGACATTTTACTGCTCTTATCAATAATATATTATTATTAAATAGATAGCATTAAAATTTTTTTTAATACTTGTGCTATTACTCAATTTTTTCCTCTTCTCTTAAATGATAAAATAAATTTTTTAATCAGTATTGATATTGAAATACTAAAAGAATAATATTAGTTCAAAAACGAGTGTGAAAAAAAATGGCTGGATTATTTGACTTAAACCGCGATTATTACATCTTAAAAGAAAAATATTGGGATTGGGGTTCAGGTGAGATCCTCGACGAGAAAAACGAAGTTATCGGGAGGATGAAACGTAAAATCTTAAGTATTAAGCGAAAAGTCGAATTATTAGAGTTAGATGGCACACTTTCTGCTTCAATTCATGCCAAATTGATTTCTGCAAGAAACGCCCAAGATTTAAAAGATGCGCAAGGAAATTTAATTGCCAGAATAAAGAAGAAGATCGTTGCGATTAAACCTAAATTTTTCTTAGAAGATCCAAATGGAAATAGATGGTACGAGGCGAAAGGGAACTTTTTTGGCTTTTCTTTCAAGGTAACCGACTTATCAACCGGAAAAATCATAGCAGAGATAGAAAAGGCGGATAAATGGAGAGATATGTTTTTAGGTGGATTATTAGACTTTAAAGACACATATGCTTTAAGAATATTGGACAAAGAAACCGATCGAAGAATTTTAGTCGGATTTGTTTTGAGCATCGACAATGTTTTGCATGATACCCATTAAACCTAAATTTAATTTTTAGAACAAAAGATTGTTACCATTTAAACAGAAAAAAGTAGAGATACTTTTTTGTTATCTTTCTAATTTATTTATTAATAGGAAGCAGAAAGTCAGTTAAAAACTCAATCTCATTCAAGCTCTAGAATTTTTTGAAATAATGGTTTTCTATGTCAATGAGGTTTTTTAATTTCGAAGATATTATTAATAATAGTTATTAACATCCTCAGATATTTTTTTATAAAGAATTAAATTTGTAAAGTAACATTATACTTTCAAATCAGTGTAAAATTTAATTAGTAAATTAAGTCTTTATTTTCCGATTATTATTATGTCAGAAGGTTACGATTACTTTATGGTTTACGAGCTTGAAGACTCTGGAGAACGTAATAGATTAACCGTCGAAGAAGCGAATCTCCAAGACATTCTGCACCCTGAACAAGTGTTAGTGATAGTGAAAGAAGAACTTAGGAGAATTTTCATTTGGAAAGGCGCAAAATCTCCAGTTAGAAAACGGTTTATTAGTTCAAGAGTAGCAAGTGCACTTCAAGAGGAATTAGTTAAATCTGCTGCCTATCATCGCTGTAAGATTGTCTCGGTTGACCAAGGAGATGAACCTACTGAATTTCTTAGCACATTCAATCTCGAGTCTATGGAAGTTACCGAGCGAATGGCAGATATGCGCTATATTCGTAATATAGAACGCGAAAAAATGGTAGACGCTGGCATCGTTCCAGAACAACCGAAATCGACACCAGTTGCAAAAAAAGAGGAAGACTATTACTCTCCAGCTCTTGAAGAACTTAAACAAGCAGGACAGAAAGTTAATATTCCAACTGTTGCTCCCACTCAACCGAAACCTGTACCTAAAACTGTTCCGACTAAAAGAATCCCACCTTTACCCGAACAAACTAAAACCTATATTCCTTACCCATCAAAACCTAAAACCTCTGAAGTAATTTCAGATACACAAAAAGAACAGATTATGAAAAAAATTATAAAAACCGAGGTTTCCAACGACAATAAGCGAATAAACTTAATCTTAGGACACACCCTTTACGGAGCGGTTTCAAGGAAAGTAAGCGTGTTTGGAAAAGAAGTAGAAGAAACAGAATGGGAACCGGTTTCACATGTCCCTGAAAAAATGATAGAATTAGATAATCATGTATTAAGAATATATTTCGATGAGAAAAAAGGGATAGTCGAAGCTGTTGAAATTTTAGAGAAGGGGGAAAACGGAGAGAATACTACGCAAAAATCCAAATCCAGCAAGAAGAAAGAAGTTCACATTGAGCGGTCTGATTACGAAAAAATGACAGTTAAAGAACTTAAACATTTTTGTTCGGATCATAACATAGAAATACCATCAGGAAGTAAAAAAGCCGAGATAATTGAATTAATAATACAATCGAAGAATAAAAGTAAAAAACGAGGATCCTTACCAAAAATTCCAAAAGATTAGTGAGTGAGTGAATCATTCTTTCCCTTATAATCACACTTAAATGATTTTAATTCTAATTAAGAGCGATTAAAATTGAAAAAGTTGAATTAAAAAATCACTTAATCTTGGTTACATATCTGAATCAAAAGATTCAAACTCTCCAAAGTCGTCAAGGGGAGATTTTGGTTCTTTCTCTACCTCTATCTCCTCTAATTCAGGTGTAGCTTCCTTTTCTTCTGGCTCTTCGAGTTGCTTTTCTGGTTTATTCTTCTGTTTTATTTTTTTTAAACCCTCAATCGCCTCTTTTCTTACGATAGGGCTGGCGTCCTTTAGGGCCTGAGTTAAAATGTTGAGAGAGTATGGATGATGTAGATCACCTAATTCATCAGCAGCTTCTTTTCTCACTTCTGGGGATGGATCGTTTACAAGTAAATACGCAAGTAAACCTAAAATTCGCTTTTCCTTGAAACTACCTAGCGTATCTAACGCTTCTTTTCTTACCGAAAAGTCTGGATCTGTCATTGCGGTAATTGCTAATTGCTTTGATATCTCATCAGCTTTCCCGATTGGCTCAATTTCAGAAAGATCAACTCCACAATACTTGCAAAAATTATAATTTAAAGCAATAATCTTCGCACAGCTTGGGCAGACTCTTTCGTTCTCGAAATCTACTCCTTTTTTTCCCGATGGAGGGCTATAAGATGGTTGATATGAGCGTGTTGGTGCGGGAGCTCCACCTGATCTTACTTTAAAAGGATTATTTCTCGGATCTGGAACCTGGTCTCTTTTCATAATTTCTTTTTTTATTATATTTTTTTTCTATGTATATAGTAAATTCGATATTAATTAAATTAATGTAGACCAATAATTTTCTTCAAAATCAGAAGAAATATACGTAAGCTCTCGATTAAATGGGGATTTTTTCTTTGTTATATATCTGTAGCGCATCTTCCACAGATTTTCCTTGAAAAATGGCTTTATATCCTAATGCTTTATTTATCGGCTTTGGATCTTGAAAGATGTTTCTCCCGATAGCCATTCCATCCAGCACATGAACAATACTGAACGCAGTTTTGTAAGCAATTTCAGTTGTATCGGCTTTTGCGCCTCCAGCGATTAGACAAAAAATCCCAAGGGCATACTCCTTAACTTTTTCAAGACCTTCTTCATTTTCAGGATAATATAATTTAACCATATCTGCTCCATTTTCAAAGGCCACTCGCGCTGCGTATCTAACATTTTCCATTTTACCCTCTTCTTCTTTGATGCGAGGGTTATGTTGTCTTACATAACACCAAACTATAACCGGCACCTGAAATTTCCTTGCTGATCGTACAATTTGTGCAAGTTCTGTTATCTGTTCCGTCTCTTTTTGACCACCAACATATAGACTGTATCCTACTCCAACTAAGTTTGGGCATAACGCTAAAGCGTCCTCAACGGTGCAATCTATTCCTCCCATCGGAGCTCTGTTATTATAAAATAATTCGGTTTTACCGTTTAATTTTATAACCATGTTTAAATTTGGGTGCCTATCTGCGTACCTAATGTAAGTTCCCTTATGTAAAATGAGAGGTATTTGAGCTTTCTCAGCAATCGACATTACATAGTCGGGATTAGCTGCTTCAATTATTTTAAAGTCAGCTTTATGTTCAAATCCCTGATCTACCGCAAGAAATAGTGCCTTGTCTCCCAGTTCTCCTTTTATTAACATTTTTTCCAATCTTAGCTTAAATCCTGTGTAAGGGTTTTTTAAAGACATAATTTTAACTTTGAATTTAATTTTTTTATGGTTTTGACTCCTAGTATTTCAGGATTTTAAAATTTAACATTTATATTATTTAAAGGATTCAGGGTCGAGATTACATTAAAATTTTATCCGATCTCTTATTATTTGAATTAATGCCTGACGAATCTGATTTTAAGGATTTTACCTCTATTGAGGAGTACGGTCAAACAGTTGAGGGTTCAAAATATTTTCATAGTTTGTATCTAAAAGCTGTAAATCATCCGATTAGGAAGACTATTTTACAAATCGTTAATAAATTTAATTTGATATCAAGTTCTCAATTAATAGTCGAATTAAAGCACTCTGTTATTGACATAGAAGAAGCGAGTTTAAACTACCACATTGATTTTTTGGTAAAAGCCCTTTGTATAGAACCAATAAGCGAGAATAGCCAGGAATACAAGATAACTCAAACAGGCAAAATTATCGAATATTTAAAGTAAATTAGTAGCTTTAACTATCACAATAGAAGAAGAAATTGTACATTTAATCAAATACCTTTTTATAACAAGTACAACATAAGATACCTGAAGATAATTTTACTTTTTTAGATAATTTTTTAGAGTTTTTTCGTATTTCTCGTAATTTAGCTTTCATTTTATCCTGTTCTTTATCGAAAAAATACCTAATTAAGTCTTTTTTGTGATTTTTAGCCCCGCATAGAGGACATTTTGAGAAAGAGTTAAGAAAATTATAGAATTCTTTACGCTCAAATTTGTTTAATTTAGTAAGTTCAATATCCTCAGTTTCATAGAAGAGATCTCTTAATTGAATGATCTGAGTTATCATTTGTTCCCGAATTATATCTGATAACGCATAAGAATTTGATTCTTGGATATTAGATCTATCTAAATTTGAATTTTTGTCTTCATTACAACCTTTAAAGAAATATTCATGCGCTTTACTAAACAATGGCTTTTTCTTAATACCATCCATTTTTTTTACCCTAAGCAGAATTAATCGATAAATTTAAACAATTCATCTTTTGCGTCAAAAGTATGTGATTTGGAACCAATTTTGCTACGAGTAAAATCAATGATCCTTGTTTTTTTAGCAAAGTATTCAAAATCAAATTCCACTAACTCTCCCACTTGTTTTCCAGGAATTGGCATTAGTCTCGCAGTTAAAGGTTTATCTAATTTGAGGGAAATGGTACACAAGTCTAAAAGGATAGAAAACAATTCCTCGCTAGTAATAGTCCCTGGTAACGGGACACAATCAAGCCCTGTTCCACATATCGTGGAGTAAAGAAGAAGAGTCTCTATTGATATCTTATTTTCCATTAAGCGTTCTGATATAGTGTAATCTTCCAACACGGGTTGCATGAACCCAGAAAAACCGATTACCTTTTCAAGTTCTTTAGGGATAGAGTTTGTGATAAGCGCTACACCCAAAAGAGATCCCAACGATCCAAAATGCTCTACTCCAAGATTTTCTAAGGCTTTTCCGATACTTTTTTCAGGAGTGGGAAAGGGAGCGGGAGACATGTCAATTCCTGAGAATTTAAAATTACCATTGAAATCAGTATTACCAAGATGATTTAAAAACAAGTCATAGATCTCTTTGAAGCGATCTCTCATCTTTTGTTGGAATTCTTGAACATTAGACGCGTTCTCAGAAATTTTTACCACCTCGTCTGCCATTTCCAGAGCAAGACTGAATTCAGGCGTTTTGCTATGGTGAGACGAAGCGGGAAAGAAGGGAGTAAAGGTTTTGGGGAAGAGATTAAAAGTCACGCAAAATCGTAAATTATCCATAGGATTAGGATCAGAGAGAGATTTTATAATATCAGTACAACTATGTAAAGCAGATAAGTTAAGCCCCCTATCATTTGAAGCGACTTGCACTGAAGTAAAAAAATTTTCTGTTTTTTTTATCAAATCTAGTATTGAAAGTAAAAATCTCTTTTCAACATTTTTGTCATTATCAATCAATGAATCACCAATCATAGAACATGAATTAAAATAAGCGATATTACGATCTTTAATTATATTCTGAAGATAAAGAACTTGATCTTCAAGAATTTTGATATTGTTTTCAAGATCGTGTTTTAGCAAATTCTCAATATCATTGTTATAGATTGGCTGAGAGCAAATACGACTTGATTGAACGTCAATATTTAAACCATCAAAAAGCGTTTTGAGTTGATCGGACAGTAACGACGCTTCTTTTACCTTAGCATCAACCTCACTCTTAAATTCACCCATATTGGTTAAATATGGGATAAATTGTCCAATTGTTATTGCTCTAACCTTCATATATTTAAAAAAATGGTATTTAATTAATAATTTTTCTCTTTATAGAGGGATACGTTTAATTTTAAGGTACTTCTTTGGATTTCTTACCAATATACTCATGTGGCTCAATTTGTCCAAGTTTTTCTAAAGAATTTTTAAATTGTGTAACAACTTGTGCAAATTTTTCACCCTCACCAGCCGAAATACTGACAATTTTCACTCGATTTTCGTTAATTCCTGCTTCATGGAGAATTTCTCGAATGCTTTCATACCTTATTTTGGCTTTTATAAAACCGGTGGCGTAATGACAATCTTGTTCGTGACACCCAGCAATTAAAACACCGTCAGCTCCTTGGAAAAACGCTTCAAATACTAGGGAAGGATTTAACATCGCAGTACACATGACATGGATTGGTCTAATGTTTGAGGGATATATGAGCTTACTTGTACCCGCTAGATCAGCTCCTAAATAAGAACACCAGTTACAAAGAAAAGCTACAATTAAGGGATATTCTCTTTTTTTTTCTAGAAGAATAGCCTTTATTTGATTGGATATTTGATTTCTTGTAAAACCCGGTATGTAAAGCGCATCGTGAGGACACATTGCCGCACAAGCTCCACATCCAGAACAATTAACTTGAGTAAGCTTTAATTCGTTATCTCTTATTTCAAGTGCGTTATAATTGCAGATATTCTCGCATAATCTACATAAATCACACCTTTCTTTATCGAAATAAACTATGTAGGGATCTAGCTCAACCTTATTCTTAATCATTAATCTTATCGCTTTAGCAGCTGCGCTTTCAGCTTGAGCTATACTATTTGGAATGTCTTTAGGTGCTTGAATAGCTCCTGCTAAAAAAATTCCGTTGATAGATGTCTCCGAAGGTTTAATTTTTAAATGCTTTTCTAAAAAGAATCCGTTAGGATCTTGAGATATATTTAATATACACGCTAATTTATCGCTTTCTTTAGCAGGTTCAATTCCAACGGCAAGAACAACAACATCGGTTTTGTGTTCAAAAATTTCGTCAAATAACACATCCTCTCCTCGTACTATTAATTCTTCAGACAAATCATCCTTAAGAACAGCCGACACATTACTTTTTATGAATTCAATTTTAAATTCTTCGCGAGCTCGATTATAAAATTCTTCGCAGTTTTTACCAACAGCTCTTACATCATTGTAATAAATCCTTATAAGCATTTTTGGAAACATTTTTTTCAATAGCACAGCTTGCTTAATTGCAACATTACAGCAAACTTGACTACAATATTCTCGACCAATTTTTTTATTCCTCGAGCCAACACATAAAATAAACGAGATGGAATTTGGTATTGAACCATTCGATGGAACAATAACATTTCCCTTGGTGGGTCCGTCATTGTTTAATAAGCGTTCCATCTGCATAGTAGTTATAACATTTCTGTATCTATCGTAATTGAGTTCTCCAAGAAGAGACGGATCAAAAGTGTCATAACCTGTACTCACGATAATTGTTCCAACTTCAAACTCAATACGTTCAGGCGTCTGCTCAAAATCAATTGCATCCCTATCACATGCTTGTGCGCATGCTTTGCAACCAACACAATCAGTTTCGGATACATTGGGGTATAAAGGTATTGCTTGTGGATAGGCTAAATCAATTGCTTTCCGAGGATAATAAGTATCAGTTATATCAATAGGACACACTTCTCTACAAATATCGACGCATCCTACGCAGTTTTCTTCAACTATATAACGGGGTTTTTTTATAACTGATATTTTAAAGTTACCCACATAACCCTCAACTTTTTCAAGTTCCGTGTAAGTTAAAAGCTCGATATTTGGATTGTCGTTTACTTCTGACATTAGTGGTCCAAGGATACATATTGAGCAATCTAAAGTCGGAAAAGTTTTGTCAAAAAGAGCCATGTGACCTCCAATGGTTAAATCTCGTTCAACCAAGTACACTTTGTAACCTGCTTCTGCCACGAGTAAAGCAGCTTTTATTCCGGCAATTCCTCCTCCTATTACTAATGTAGAAGGATGGATTTTAGTGTATTGTACTTCTAATGGTTCAAACAACTTAACTTGTTCAATTGCCATAGAAATCTGGTCAATAGCTTTCTCTGTCGCTTTTTGAGGTTCGTTAGAATGCACCCACGAATTTTGTTCTCGGATGTTCGCAAATGATATTAAAAAGCGATTAATTCCCGCCTTTTCTATGGTTTTTCTAAATAGCGTCCCATGCAACTTAAAAGAACATGCAGCTATAACTACTCGATCGATATCATTTTCTGCTACTTGCTCTTGTATTTTAGTCAAACCTAATTCTGAACACAAATATTGATCGTCTAAAACCTTTAGATTGTCAAACTGAGAGAAATAATCTTTAACTTGATTTATATCTATGACACCAGAAATGTTTTTTCCACAGGCACAGACGAATAATCCTATTCTCATAAATCTACTTTTCAGTTGTTTCTAAGATAAATAAAAATTACAGATTTTAATAATTATTTCGAATATTTAATAAAATTCATTTTAAGGTAAGCTACATATAAACACACTTGATAATGTCTTTAAAAGTAAAGAGATACGATAAAGTAGCTGGAAAAAATCGTTGGTTAAAGGAAAAAAAGAAAGAACATTTAACTAATAGGATAACACACAGAAAAATAACTTGATTAAATTTAAGTTATAATCTCTTTTCTAAGTCCCTAAATCTGTTCCCTAATGCTTCCAACTTTCGATTAACTTCGCTGAGTTTTTCATCAAGCATCAATCTAAATCTTTCGTATATATCTATAATACCTAATCGTCGTTCTTCTTTCTCCATTAAGTTTATCTCGCGCTTGAAATTCTCTATATACTTATAGAGGTCCTCGCAAAATAAATCAAAATTTTCAGTATCATACTCTATTCCTAACTCTCTTGAAAGATTAATTTCCGCTAAATTAGGCCAATCAACATCTTTACCTTTCAAAGGAATGACCGGAATTGAAAATTTGTCTGCAAGCTGGAGTTCATTAGCGCAATCTACAGAATTAAATACCGATTTATTAGTTCCAATGAATATTATAAGTTGGCTTTTCTGAACCGTGTCTAACATCCACTCATCGATATTACCTGCAAGATCTTCCTCACAAAAAAATACTTGAGATATTTCCTTTTGATTTTCTAAATAGTTTACAAGTTCTCCTATCCGATATGGTTCAAAATCTATAACAGCATGGGAGATAAAGATTTTAATTGTAGCTTTTTTTCGTAAAGATTCTCTGATCAAATCGGGCACTTTTTTTGAAAGAATTTCATCTTCTGGGATAAATGGATTATTTTCTAGTATTAACTCACTTAATTCTTTAAGAGCCCATAATTCTGTAGGGATTTCATTAAACTGGTTGTTACCTAAATTTAAACTTCTTATAGAGGTTAACTTAACGAATGAGTCCGGTAGAGATTTAAGTTTATTGTTAGATAAATCTAAACTCTCAAGTTCTATTAACTCTCCAAAGGAATCAGGTAAAGATTCTAAATTAGAACTGGTAATAGCTAAAGACTTCAAGTTATTAAATACTCCAAAGTTCTTGGGTAAAGCGTTAATATCATATTCAAACATTTTCCACTCTACAACTTTATTATCCAAAATTTTCATTCTTATAGGATTAGCGTGCTTACCGTTTTTTTGTTTTTCGAGATTTCCCTGTTCAAGTTCACGGACAATCTCAATTTGTTCTTTTGGAAGATTATAGTGTGCTTGAAGATTTATCACTCTTGAAGCAGAAACATCCCCGTTATTATCGCATATGTTCGTTAAGATTTCAAGATTAACAGGATTCCATTCTAGATTATAGTTATTTGCTAATTTAAGAGTTCTTAGATTATTGAGATCTTTGAACCACTCTGGTAAGACTCTGATATCATTATTATTTAAATTCAAGTAATATAAGTTCTGGAATTCTTTTATCCATTCAGGAATCACATTTATTTTACAATTCATCAGGTTTAATGTTTCTAAATTCTTGAAATTACGAATAAATTCAGGAATTTCATGATTCTTATAGTAAATTAGACTAAGGCTCTTTAGATTCTTCAAATTCGACATTGTAGTCTCGATATCGTTTAATACATTTTCTGGCAAGTTTAACCTCATCAAGTCCAAACCGAGAAATATTACATCATCTTCTATAGCCGCATAATAATAATCAATTCTATCTAAATTGTTATCAAGAAATCGGGAATCAAATGATTTGATCTCTTTATCTAATAATTTTGAAAGTTGTTTTATTACCTTTAAATCGTTTGTCATTTTGCTTTCACATCCTTAGTAAGTCATTTCTAAATATTTCATTAATGGATTTGATATATTATTAATTTTATAATATTTAATAATTGTTTTCTGATTCTACAAAATATAACTAAACTGCAAATCCTTAAAAAGAGTTATTAAAATAAGCTCAGATTGATTTATTCCCTTGTTATGTCTTTAGGTAAAAATGGATAAACTTTAAAAATATCGAAATCGTGAGATTTCATCTTAAGAAAGTAGTCTAACTCGATTTTTTTCTCCATTCGAGCCCAGTTTGCTATTTTCTCTTTTGGATAAAAATTTCCTTTCTTTTTTAGAGAAGATCGTAGAGCAACACACTTTTTAGAGTAATCTCTAAAACTGTCGTAATCTTTTACCAACATGTTCCATCCAATAGGAAACGCTCTACACTGAAAGGGTCTTGCTTCGTGAACCGTACAGCGATTATTCGAGTCAAGAAACTCGCAATGCTCATCATTACCAATGAACTTGAATCCCAGCGTATCTACTTTGTAGGTTTTCCGAATTTTAGTTTTTGGATCCTTCCAGGTGAAGCTTTGATTAGTAATCTTAAGATATTCTTTAGCAAAAGATTTCAAAGAATAGGAGCGACCCTCATTTTTTAAATAATCTACAAGCTTTACGATGTCTTCTAAATAAACATATACTTCTCCTTCTTGTAAGCCTCTACAACAACTACCACACATCTGACAAGAGAAATAGAGTCCTTTTTCAAAAACTTTCGAGATTTTGATCATAGATCAACTAATATCGTATCTATAGCTTGTAAAGTAGAATTAATAATTATTTTTTATAATTACTTCAATCTTCAAAAAAATAGTGTCATCAATTCTTTTTAATATTATTCCTCAATATTTATAACTTAAATCATTTATTAGTTTTGGTGCCCTAAGAGTGTTATCTAAATAATATCTAATTTTTAAATGGTGAAGTTAAAAATAAATATTGTCTCTTATGCAACAGGTAGTTTCTAATGATAAAAATGCATATACTCTTAGTAATTTTTTAATTATAATTTCAACTTGTGTTGAGGAATTAAAAGATGTTTTGATAAAAACTCGTGTTGATAAGTCAAGTTATTTTAATAATTGGAAAGCTGATTTTTCGGAGATATATCAAGAAAAATCCCTTACTATAAGATTATTTTCTACATTCTGCATTTTATTCGTTGTAAGTCTTGTTTTGATAAAACACTATATCTGCCCTAAAGTTGACAAAACAGACTCTTTTAATTCTGTTAATTCCTCCTTAAATACATTATTAACTTACCTTAATAACAACAAAAAGAAATACGGGTTAAATTCTTTTTCATATTTCGATTTTATATTATCTGGAGTGAACCAAACAAGCGTTAAAGTCAATGGTTTATTGAAAGACATCTTTATTAGCTTAGAAACCATAGTTAGTAGAATTTCTATTGCCCCCGAAAATATATTGCCTACCATAATTCAAAAAATTCTGTCTAACAATATTTTACATCAAATCGGAGAATATTATACCCCTCCTGTATTAGTCACAGAAATGGTCCAACACTCCTATTGTTTTGGAAAAAGGGTGTTAGATCCTAGTTGCGGAGCAGGCAATTTTCTAATACATATAATAAAATTAATTTTAAAGGACAATAAAAGTCAAAAGCAGAAAATTAAAGCGATCGACGCAATATGGGGAATTGATATAAATCCTATTGCCATTTTCTTTGCTAAAGTAAGCATTCTTATCGTTTTGCCTGAAAATTTATCTGGTAGAACAATAAACCTCTATTGTGCGAATTCACTTAAACCTTCTTCTCTTAAAATTAAGCATAAATTTGATATCGTATTGGGAAATCCCCCTTGGTTAACTTTAAGGGATATTTATTCTCCGAGTATTCAATTTAAGCTCAAGTCTTTGGCAGAAGACTTAAAAATAAAACCCAGTCCAAAGAACATATTAAATCTCGAAGTTTCGACCTTGTTTTTTTACCAATGTAGCAAAGCATATTTGAAAGAAGGGGGAGTAATATTTTTTGTAATAACTAAAGGAATAATTAATGGTTCTCACACATCGAAATTTAGGAATTTCCGAGGATTTTCAAACATAAAAATCTGGCAATTCGATAAAAAGAGCGAAAAGCTATTTAACATTGATTTTGTATGCCTCTATGCGGAGAAATCTGAGAATGAAATCAACCACCCGATAATAGAGATACCTACATTTCAATATTATCTCAAGGAAGTGGTTGAAAAGAATTCAAAGGTCAATAAGAGATTGGAATTAAAAAGCAAAGACATTTTAGTGCCTTATTCGGTTGAAGGAAACGGTTTCCAGCGAAGAGTCAAGAAATTCATATTGAAACGAGAGTTAATGACCTTAGTTCCTAACGAGGTTAGTTATTACAAATCTTTGTTTCACAAAGGAGCGGATCTTAACCCTAGGAATTTGATATTTGTTGTTCCTAAACCTCTGGATAAAAATAGAGTAAAATTAACAACTGATCCACGCGTATTAAAAAGGGCAAAATATCCGTGGAAGGTACCGATATTTTCAGGTGAGATATTAGAAAAAGAATATCTTTACAAGGCAATAAAAAGTACTGAATTGTTACATTTTCACATATTAGACTATTATACCGTTTTTTTGCCGCTTGAACGTATTAATTTAGATTTTAACTACGATACTCTCAAGAAATATGGTAAAAGCTGCTACGATATGGTAAATAAAATTTACTTAAAACTCAAAAAACGAACAACTAAGCATCAATCTTTGATGGAAAATTTAAATCGATGGTCAAAATTAATAAACAAGAGACAAAACGCAAAAATTAAAGTTGTATATAATAATTCTGGTTCATTGTTAAAATCTGCTGTTGTAGAGGGGAATTATGTAATTACTGGAGACTTGAGTTATTACGATACTGAAAATAAGGACGAGGCATTTTATCTAAGCGCTATATTAAATTCAACTTTTTTAACTAAGCAAGTACAGATAAGGAAAAGCTCACGGCACATATTTAAACTTCCCTTTGAAGTACCAATATCTAAATTCGATGCTTCGAACCTAAATCACATTAGACTGTCTGAGTTAGGAAGGAAGGGTCACGAGATTGCCCAGAAAATCGTTACTACAAAAAAAGGTTCAGGAGAACCTCAAACTATAGCTAAATGGTTGAAAATTTTAAAACAAAACCTAAAATCGCTTTTAAACCTAATCGATGATGCATTAAGACGGGATTTGAAGATACATTAGACATGAGAAAAAAAAAAAGTAATTTTCCACATTCAATTATTAAACTAAGATTAATATTACCTAATTGTAAGAATATAGTCGATATATACAAAAGAAGAAATGAGAAGTAAGTTAAGCAACTATGGTCAAAAAAAAATTCTTGTTTAAGATACTATTGGTTGGCAAAGGAGGAGCCGGAAAAACTTCCCTATTAAGGAGATATGTGGACGATCTTTTCGACGAATCTACGATAATGACTGTAGGGGTAGACTTTTTTCTTAAAGAAATAAACTTAGAAGATGGAGACTGTACGCTTCAACTCTGGGATTTTGGAGGACAAGAAAGATTTAAGCATTTACACAGTAGTTATGTCATGGGAGCTAGAGGTGCTCTGTTACTTGTTGATTTAACGATCATGCCCTCTCTGAAAAGTATTCAAGAATGGGTAAGTCTCGCAAGATTACACAACAACAAGTTACCTATTTCGCTTGTTGGTACTAAGCTTGATCTCGGAGATTTTATTGCTGTGGACGATGAATTTATGAATAAAATTAAGGATAAATACGGATTTATTGAATACACAAAAACATCTTCTAAAACAGGATACAATGTTCATCGCGTATTTAAAGAATTAACTCAGTACTTGCTAAAGAATAGCAAATATTAATCCCTTTTTGAAGAATTTAGGATACTAGTTCTCTGCTTTACAAATTAAATAGTCAAATATAATGATGTTTTAACATTATGCATAAATATCTGATTTTTTAACTTCAATAAATGATGATAAATGGACGATGAATTAATATTCCTTGGTTCTGGGGGAGGAAGACACCATATTCGGACCCAATACCGAGCTACGGGAGGAATTATCTTTAAGTTTAGCAGTATTCAATCACATATCGATCCTGGTCCAGGAGCAATAGTTCGCGTTAATCAGTACGGCGAAAATCCACTTAAAACAGAGTTATTTATAGTAACACACGATCATATTGATCATTCCAACGATATTAGCGCAATTATAGAATCTTCACGAGAACAGTTGCACAACAGAGAATACAACTATTTTAAAAAGGGAACGCTAATTGCTACCTCTGAAGTAATAGAAAATATTTCTGAGTATCATCTTAATATGCTCGAAATGATCGTTCCCTTTAAGGTTGGTGATATATATCTCTACAAGAATACCAAAATTGTTGGCACAAAAGTTGTCCACAGCCCTTTTAGCGAGGGTTTCGGATTTAAAATCGAATTGGACGATTACAAAATTGCGTTTACCAGCGATTCGATGGTGTACGAGGATTTTGATAAAGAGTACAAAGGAACCAATATTTTAGTGTTAAACTTATTACGTCCGGACTCGGTTAAATGTAAACGGCATCTCTGTACAGACGAAGTGATTCCTTACCTTGTTAAGCTAAAACCTGAATTAAAATGTTTAATTATCACGCACTTTGGAGCGTTTATGGACAGTCCGCTTTCTGAAATTAACCACATACCTAGCCAAGTTCTCAAGTTCCAAGACGCACTAAATATTCCGCGCGTAATAGCGGCTGAAGACGGATTGAAGCTAAAAATCTCAGATATAGTAGTCATATAAAAATACTGATTTTAATCATAGGTTTGTGATTTTGATATTAAAAAACCATCAAGTTGTCATGATCTGTAAATGAAAACTAGAAACTTCTTCTTAATTCGTTAAAAAGAAAAATTAAAAAGTTCAAACTTATACAAATTATTAATTAAATATTCAAAAAAATTGTTACAGATATTAGAACGCTTTTTTTTTAAAACAAAATATTATTTAAATTAAGATTGTTAACTTATCTTAAAGAAGGGATCTTTTTCCGATAATTAGGGAACAACATTGGATTTCAGATCATCGAAACTCTCGTGATCGATTAAGCCCTCTATTAAGCTAGAAATAGCTTAGTTCTTTGCCTTTAAAAATTTCTCCCAAATTGCGGGTTCCCTTCTCTTTACCTTATTTTAATAAAAAATTAGAAAAGAAACTAACGAGTTTAGTTCAATGCTTTTAAAAATTAGATAAGATTCTCATTTTCCTTCACTCCTTTTTCTATATTAAAGAGTTTAGTTCAACTTTTTATCTTTCCAGCAATTCCTTTAGCCGCAATAATACCTGTGACTGCAGCTCCAATAATTCCTCGAGACAATCCTGCCCCATCTCCTGCGAAAAATATGTTTTTAACGGTCATTGACTCGAAAAATTCGTTAGTTTCGATCCGTTTCGCACTTCTTTTGAACTCAGGAGCGTAGAGGAGTGTGCTACGGTTGTTCACACCAGGTATGATGTGATCCAAAATTTCTAATCCTTCAAGGATATCCTTTACGAATCGATAAGGATACGCCATCGCAATATCCCCTGGTGTAACATTTTTTAACGATGGTTGCACGGGATTTCGTTTTATAATCGCTTCTCTGGAGCGATGTCCTCTGCGGAGATCTCCTAAAGTTTGAATTAACGGCTTATATCCACCGAGGACGGAAGTTTGTTTCGAAATTGATAGCCCATATTCCGTCGTGTCTTCAAGCGGACTGGTTAAGTTTTGTCGTATTAGAAATGCAAAATTAGTATTTTCCGACTTACCATCGATTTTAAGTTGATGACCGTTTACGCCAACAATTCCTTCTTCGTAAGTTTCTTTTACGACATACCCTTTGTAATTGACGCAAAATGTACGAATAAAATCGTTGTACGATGGGGTAATGATGTGAAATTTTGGATCTCGTTGGATTTTACACACCTCTTCCATGATTATAGAAGGTACTTCGACTCTTACGCCAATATCTAAAGGACTGTAAAACGCTTTGATACCAAGCTTTTTACATTCATTAGCAAGCCATACCATCCCCCATCTTCCTGGAGCAATTAATAAATGATCGAACATTTCCTTACTATCATCTTCAAATATCAGGTTCCGTTTTTTGTCAATACTATGAACTTTAGTGTTCGAAAATAATTCTATATTGTATTCCTTCGTAAGAAAATTAATCATGTTCTTAATAACCAAGGGAGTTTTATCCGAACCTAAGAGACGTTGCCGAACGGGGATGAATCTAGCGTCAACGGCGATGCTTCTTTTCCTCAAGTCCTTTAACTTCTCCTTATTCTCGTAAGGATCGAATACCCGCTTGGGAGCACCGCTTTTTAAGAAAAACTCGTCGATTTCGGTTATAACTTTTCCAACATCCAATTTAGCTTTCTTACAATAGTCTTCCAAATCTCCCCCAATTTTACCGTCAAGGTTTAATATTCCTGAAGAAAATGTTCCCGCACCCCCAACTCCAGACATTATTCTGCAAGGACTGCATTCTGCGCAAGCGTACCCTTTCTTGTTAGGACAAGATCGCTCGTCAACTTCTGGACCTTGCTCGTAGATTTTAATTTCTATATCGTTTCCAAATGTTTTACCTAACTCTAGTGTGGCAAAAATACTTCCTGCTCCACAACCCACAATTCCTATTCTCATATCTATATTAACTTGTACTGATCCTTTAAAATATCGTTTTTATCGAGTTTTTCAACTACTCCTTGTTGAATTAAAATTTTTAAGTGGTTATAGATCATACCTCCATCCCAGAAATCGTGTAAATTAAGCATAGTTGGATGAATTCTTTTTGCTGGTGTTATTATTCTCTCTCTTGCCAATTCTATTATAGTTTTATATTCAGTACTACTGAGCGCATCTAAGACTTTTTTCTCATTTCTTTCAATTTTATCCCTTATTCGATTGAAAAAATCCTCGTTTTTCTCGAAGTAAATTTTTCCGTGGGCAGGAACTAAAATGTAATCGTTATTTAGATAAATTTCCTCTAATTTATTTATAGAATCTAAATACTTAGATATATCGCTGTTTAAGTCTCCATAATAAGGATGACTTCCGATATCACTGACATAAAGCACTGCAGGATCTCCTTTCTCCACATCTCTAATTATAAACGCAGTGTGACCCGGCGAATGTCCTGGGATGTGAATAGTCTCAATTACGATTGAATTAAAATTAAAGTGCTCTTTTCCTGGATCGAAACTATTTGCATTTTCCACATCTTTATATCCAATTGATTCAAACATTCTTTCCTTGAACTCGTCTTCTAAATGAAATTTAGACAGTCCTGATGCTTTTAAATGCTCCTCAGTGGAGGTGGCATATTCTAATTCTTGAATTGGAAAAAATAATTTAGTCTTATATCGTTCAAAATGATAATAAGCATGCCCTATGTGATCGCTATGACAGTGAGAAAAGATTGCACAGAGTACTTCGTTCTGTAGCTTTTCATAAAGCTCAGTAATATTTCTTATAGAATAATTAGCGTCAATTAGGACATTCTTTCTTGAAATCTTTTCAAATATTACAGTACTATTTAGTTTAACAACTCTCGCGGAATCTTCTCTCACTAATGAAATATTATCAAATAATTGTGTCCATATAAGCATATTAAAGAAGAAACTTAATCTGCGTTTAATTCAAGGAAGAAAAGGAATGATACCTATTTACCTTTTCGAGAGATGGCGATCTAAAACTTACGATCAAAATAAAGAATTAGTACTTTAATCAAGCTCTATCCAGTGTTTACACAAGATACATTGTAAAATTTTCGCCTTTTTGGGGGGATGTAAGTGATTAGATATGATAACGCGGTTTACCATTACGCTTCCACACTTTTCACACATTTTCAGTTCTTTTGAGACTTTGGTTTTCAGTTTTTGTGTAGCCATTATTATATCTTCAGTTTCGAGTTCTTTTATTGTCAACTTAGACTTACTTGTATGTATTTCTTATTTAAATATGTTCCTTTAACCCGGTCGAGTTATGTAAATATAATAAAGTTATTCTTAAATAAATGTTTGTTTGATTAAATATTAGAAGAAGCAAAAATTTTATCGGGTCAATAAACGAATAAATGAGAAATTATTGGTTATTTTGCCTAATTAGAATAAAAATGAAGAAGACTAACCAGAATTGAAACAAAATTTTGATACAATTAAGCAAAGCTTATATTTATTTAAGTTCGGGATTAATATCGCATAATTATGATTAATACTCATTATAAGGTTATCTAACCTTCTTCAAAAATTGTATAACCAGATTAGAATCAATAATCTCTAGTCATTTTTTATTATCCAAATAGGGCTTGACCAGGCCATATTTTCGAAATCCAAAAAGATTCTTAAGTAATAGAAGATAAACCTCTCGGTTTTACTAATATGGGTTAGTGCAATATCACTAAACAAATCAGAATCTGTTAAATCATCTTCAATAACAAACTTGTCGTATTTCTTTGATATCAAAACATCCCCGTTTCTTACGATCTCCAAACTTTTCACTCTAATAGGGCTTATAATTCGAAATTTGAACAGTCGATAAGTATTTAAAATTGAAATATTGTCAATCTGAACTATATCTCCCATCTCTTGGTTATCTATGCTAAATTCTAAAATTATTCTTGGACCTGTGGTTCCGTAGCAATGGCGCATTACCAAACTGTTCCATATGTCTTCTCGAGTATTCGCTTTGCTCCATACAGCTAATATACCGGGAGAGTACATCCCAGTATCTGGGTTAATAGGTCCCGAGGGATAATTCCCAAAGTGGTCGTCACCTCCAGCGGTAAAACCTAACTTGTATCCTTTCTTTAGAGCGTCAATAACGGTACTTCCCTTCTTTTCCAATATAGGCCCTTTATCTCTAGCGTACTTACCGTATCCAAAGAATTTGTACCGTGGAGGTAGTGGATTTCCATCTAGAGACAAGTATTCTTGATTTCCCCAAGTTGAATATATTTCTACTAACTTTTCAAGATCGTTGTCAAAGTAATCCCAATTTCTATACCCGCTTTTTAAAGCAGTATGGTGAGCAATCAATAAAACATCTTTATTATTTGTGGTTTTTAACTGCGAAAACAATTTTGTGAGGGAATTGAACTTATTAACTTCTGACCTTAACACCTTTAAATCCTTATCCTTACTGTATACACATATATCTCCTTGTCCAGAATACCATTTTCCATATTCGTAGCCAAAAAGGGAACTGAAATCATTTCTTGAGTTACTTTTTTCCACGATTTCCTTTACTTGAGTGAAATCGTCATCACTGGTTTCCCAAGAGTGATCGTGTTCTGTGGTAGTACCGAAATCTAGACCTGCGCTTATGAGATTATCAAAAAATTCCTCTAGATCTCTAACTCCATCTGAGTAAGTACTATGAGCGTGAATAAAGCCCCAATACAAATTAATTTGCGACTCTTTACTTTCGTTTCGACACCATATAGGATTAGACAAATAGTTTCTATCGCGGAATTGAACTTTAATTTTATAAATACCGGGTTTCGAAACATGAAAATTTTCAAGCTTTAATACGCCATTAAAGTCCTTTTGAATTTCAATTCTAACGCTATTAAGGTTGGAAGTGTACTTGTCTTTTATATCAATAATTTGCAGATGAATCTCCCCTCCTACCTGTTTGTAGAGATTATGGAATTTGTCTTCAAATCTTAAAAGTGTTTTGAATGATTCTGATGGTTGAACGGTGGAAGGGCAGATAACAGTGATATGATGGAACAATTGAGCATTAATTTCAATTGTAGGAACTGGATTGACTTTAAGAGCCGGTTTACCCGGAATTTCTATAAAAATTTCGATTAGTTTATAATTTTCTTCTAAGGATTGGGATAAAGTCTTATATATATTAAATACGATCGGAGTTCCTCTCTTAATCCCCGATGTGTTCGATACAATAAATTTTACAGACAGTTCTTTGCCTGTGATTACAACAGGAATGAAGTCGTTTAACTCCCCAGCTTTTAAAGATGCAAATCCTTCAGTAGAATTATCCTCTGATTGTAAGGTGTACCAATCGTTCTTATTATTCCTCCCTCCTCTAAATCTAAATTTAATACTAGTAAATTCGGGAAGGTCTATTTCTAGTGAAAAAACGATTTTAATGTCACAATTTTGTCTTGCTACTAGTTTTTCTGGTGATATTTCGATAAAAGTTGGGATAATTTTTTCGAGCGACTTACGATTCATTAATTACTTTAAGATAGAGAAATAAATTGAATGTTTTGAAAATTAGAATTACTTAATATAATTTTACTCAAGCTGTTCTAATTTTGCCTTATTTCCAGAGAGATTTTTCTTTTATTTCTTGGGATTGCCAGTAGGAGGGCGCAAAATATTAAAATACTTCCAATCCATCCCGAAATAGAGAGAATTTCGTTTCCAATTAAATAACCAAACAAAGTTGCGAATACGGGTTCTAATGTAAAAATTATTGCGGTGACCGTGGGATTTTGATACCTTTGACCCCAATTTTGGAATATAAAGGTTAAAGAAGTAACTATTAAACCCATATACATCAGAACTAACCAGTAGTTAACCTCAAGAGAAGATAGATTCATTGTTTCTCCAATGATAAAAGAACCAATATACCCCATAACGCTGATTACGACTAGCTGAATGATGGTATACGCATAAATATCGTTATCTTTTACAAATAGATCGTTAAAAACGATGTAAAAGGCGTATAATACAGCACAGAGAAACACTAAAATGTTTCCAATAAGGAGTAAGGGTGAAATTTCCAATATTAATTCTCCTTCTAATAAAAGAAAAGCCATTCCGATAATAGATAAAGCTACAGCGAGCCAAATTTTTTTTTTTAATGGGTTTTTTGAAAGCCAAGAATAAGATAAAAGGAACAAATACTGTTCCAAGTCCCGTAATAAAACCCGCTTTTCCTGCTGTTGTATACTGCAATCCGTAAGTTTGAAAGAGAATTGAAAAAAAGTATAAAAAACCAGTAAATAAACTCGTTAAAAGGAGAGATTTGGTAATGTGTTTTAATCGAAATACAAAAGGTAGAAATCCCAATAAAGCAATTGTGAACCTCAATCCAATATAGAAGAAAATGGGAATCTGGTTGTTGGTTAATATTTTGGTAAGAATAAAGCTGGAACCCCACAGAACATTCGTTAAGATAAGTACAATTAGCGACCCTATGTTATGTCTCTTAGAGATTACTAACTGCTCTTTTACGGCGCTATCAATATTATCGTGGTTCAGAGTCATAGTAATAGGTGGCTTATCAAACCTTATTATAAGTGTGTATGAAAATAATCTAAAGATTAAATACTCTTGAATTCAAACTGTAGAGAGCATTTTTTATGCAGTAAATGCATATTTTCATCTTATGATATTTATAAGAAATCAATGTTTTTATGATATAAAACTGCTAATAAAGGTGAATACTTGACAAAAACTTACGAAGAGATCAATGAAAAAATAAGAAATGGAGATGTAATGGTTTTAACTGCGGAGGAAATGATTAAGTTTGTGGAAGAAAATGGCACCAAAGTTGCTACTGAGGATATTGATGTGGTAACGACTGGAACTTTTGGGCCAATGTGCTCAAGTGGAGCATTCTTGAATTTTGGTCATAGTGATCCTCCCATTAAGTTCGACCACTTGTGGTTAAACGATGTCCACGCGTATCACGGAAACGCAGCAGTTGATTGCTACATAGGAGTAACTCGTGCTGCTGATATCAAGCCTTACGAGTATGGAGGAGGGCATGTCATCGAAGACCTTGTTTCCGGTAAACAGGTTAGATTACGCGGCATCTCAAACACGACTGATTGTTATCCGTTAGGAGAAATGGATACCTATTTGACGGTAGAGGATTTGAATCAAGCAATCTTATGTAATCCTAGAAACGCGTATCAAAAGTATGTATGCGCCGTAAATAGTACCGAAAGAACTCTCTATACCTATATGGGAAAACTGCTCCCGAGATTCGGTAATGCCCATTACTCCGGTGCAGGATGTCTAAATCCTATTAGTAACGATCCTAACTATGAGACAATTGGGATTGGCACGAGGATATTTCTCGGTGGGGGAATAGGATATGTAGTAGGAGAAGGAACTCAACACAACCCTACAAAAGATTTTGGTACTTTGTTCCTAAAGGGAGATTTAAAGCAAATGAATCCCGAATATTTGCGGGGCGTCAAATACGATCAATATGGCACCTCCATGTTCGTTGGAGTAGGAGTGCCGATACCGATCCTAAACGATAAAATAGCTAAGTCAACGGCGGTTTCCGATGACCAAATTTTTACAGAGATCGTCGACTACGGAATTCCTCGAAGAGATCGCCCGTCGTTAGGAACGGTTAGTTATGCTCAATTGAAAAGCGGTTTTATCGAATTAAATGGAAAGAAAATTAAATGTTCCTCCATGTCTTCACTATATTACGCTCGAAAAATAGCATCGATTTTAAAAAATTGGATTAATAATGGGAAATTTTTCTTAAGTCCTCCTGTGGGAAATATTCCAACAAATACCATTTTCACTCCTATGAAACAAACTACTGAATTAAAATTCGTCAAAGATTTCAAAAAAAAAGCTATTATATGCTACGATGATTGTGATATTCAAATCGTAGCTCAAAAAATAATCAATGAGAATTTCAACCATATCGTTATAACTAACAAAGAAAAGAAATTGAAAGGTATAGTCACGAGTTTTGATATCACGAAAGCTATTGCGAAAGAAAAAAAAAATTTAAAAGAAATAACCACCATCAATGTAATCACTACTACTGATGACGAACCCATCGATGTAGCAGCAAGAAAGATGAAAAAACACAATATTTCTGCGTTACCAGTTATTGATTCGAATCGTAAAGTGATTGGAATAATTACATCTGAGGAGTTGATTGGAAAGTGACTATTATAAATGTAACCCTTCCTTTTAACCTGATAAACAAAATTGACGATTACGCTAAGATCGTAAGCAGCATCTTAAAACAACAATTCTCTTTTGACATACTAAAATTTTCAACTAATTCCAAAGGAGTTAATTTATTACTTAATATACCCGAAGGTAAAAAAGAAGAAATTTTAGAATCGCTAAAAGAAAGTAATGTCGCCATCAGTAAAAAGGGAAGAATTTTGATTGACGAACACCTCTGCATTGAATGCGGAGCTTGCGTCTCACTATGCCCTACTGACGCTCTTCAATTGGATTCCGAAGATAAATTAATTTACCTCAAGGAAAACTGCATTGGATGCTTGTTATGTTTGGATTCTTGTCCTCGACAAGCTATTGTGGAAAGCGATTAAGCTGTTTATAGTTTTGCTTTTCTCTTACTTTTCCTCAAATTTTTATACTAAATTATGCTTTATCAAAGAATAATATTTAAATTCGCAAAAATAGCAAGTATATAATATTATATTTCAAAGTTAAAATTCTAATTTTTTAAGATTTTAAAATCTAATGATCTAAACTTAATTTAGCATAAAATTTAGGATGAATTAAATTGAACGAACAAGAAATAGACGAATCAATTAATAAGTTTAAAGAATCTCTTAAACTTCTTTCTATGATATTTGATACCAGGAGAAAAATGCGTAGGGAAATTAAAAACGAGAAGACTGGTTTCGTATTTAATGCACGATATCAATTCATGACGAGAGACGACCAGGTATACTTTTATGTGGTATTTAAAGATGGAAAAATGGAGGTCGGAGAAGGTAAAATCGAGAATCCCAATATTACCATCCATTATAAGGATAAGGCTACTATGGCGAAACTATGGGATATGAGCGCTGAAGAATCTCTAGATTACCTACTTACCAATGAGATGGGATATAAAGGAAACATGAGTTATCTGACAAAATTTTCGTATTTAACTTCTTTAGTATTAAATCCAGCTAAAGGAGATTATAAAGGCCCTGAAAACCGATTAATTTACCCAATTAAAGATATGGACGCAGGGGAAAGAGGAAGAAAGTTAAAAAACGTGAGTTTAAACAAAAAGGTTGATGCAGTTAAATTTTTAGAGGATCCCTATTTAGCAGAATATAATTTAGATGATTTTTCACGCTTAAAGAAACTAAAAAACCGCAGGTTCGCTTTAAAACCCGCGATTTGCATTGAACGTGCGAAATTAGTCACAGAATACCACCGAAAAAACGGTTTTGAGAACGATGAAAATGGAAATCCAATTGATCCAGAATTACGTCAAGCTGGAGCTATTAACTACATTTTAAGTAACAAAAAACCGATTATTCACGACCATCACTTGATAGCGGGTTCCACAACTTCTAAAGAAGTAGGGGTTCCAATATATCCAGAATTAATTGGTACGGCAATTTGGCCTGAACTAGGTACTGTTTGTAATCGAGAACTAAACCCCAACGATCTCTCACAAAAAGACGCGGATGCGTTAAGTTTAGAGATATTTCCATATTGGATGGAAAGAAACATTAGGGAATATTGTAGAGCGAGGTTTAACGACCCTTTTTCTCAGCATTTAGAAGAAAGCTGGGTGTTTTATTTTATGATGAAAAACAACGCTATTAGCCACACTGTTCCTGGTTTTCCGACGATAATTAACGAAGGTTTGGAATCAATTAAACAAAGATTCGTTTCTTATGAGCAGCGAACTGAAAACGAAGACAAAAAGATTTTTTATAGAGCAGTTCAAATCGCAATTGATGGAGTGCTCATTTATTCAAAGCATTTAAGCGAAGAAGCGCTCAAACTTTCCGACACTTTAGATCCTACCAATGAGGAACTATCAAAAAGGATTCAAGAACTTGAAGAATTATCAAGGATTTGTGCAAAAGTCCCGGCAAAACCCGCTGAAACCCTTCATGAAGCGATTCAATCCATTTGGACTTGCTTTGTCTGTTTACATGGCGAAAATGCGAATTCAGCGCTTTCAATTGGTAGATTAGACCAAATGTTGCAGCCATTTTTCGAAAAAGCAATGACAGGTGTCAATAGTGATGAAGATAAAAAGAAGATTATTAAAAAAGCGATTGAACTAGTAGGTTCTCTATTTATTAGGATAAATGATCACGAGCCAATGATGCCAAATGTGGGTTGGAAATTATTTGGTGGAAGCTCTTCTGATGATACCGTTACAGTAGGAGGAGTTGATAAGAATGGTAACAATGCCGTTAACGACATGAGTTACATTATTTTAAAAACGAACGAGATGTTAGGGTTTCAAGATCCGAACATGAACGCGAGGTATTATCCAGGAGTTAATTCGAAAGAATATCTGCGTCGTTTATGCGAAGTAAATCTAAATATGGGTGCTTCTCCTAGCATTCACAACGATAAGACAATGATCGAAGCATTAGTTCACGAGGGTTTTAAGGTTGAAGATGCTAGAGATTGGGCAGCTACTGGATGCGTTGAACCCACTATTGTTGGGAAGCATTACGGTCATACCAACTGCATGTTATTGAACCTAGTTGCTCCTCTTGAAATGGTCTTAAATAATGGGGTAATACCGTTAACTAATGAACAGGTTGGTCCTAAAACGGGAGATGTCTTAACTTCATTCAAAACATTTAATGATTTCTTCGATGCTTATAAAACTCAACTTAAGTATTTAACAGAACAATCCATTGAAATTAACAATTATTTAGGCATTTCGCACCAGTATGTTCATCCCACTCCCCTACTATCAAGCTTTTACGAAGGTCCACTCGAAAAAGGTGAGGATCTTGTTAACGGAGGTGCAGTTTATAATACCTCAGGAGTAGCACTTGTTGCGCTCACCGATTTGGTGGATAGTCTAGTATCAATTAAAGAGTTAATCTACGATAAAAAGGAATTGAATTTTGCCACCTTAATGGATGCGCTAAAAACCGACTTCGAGAATGGTTCGGAAGGAGTATTGAGGAAAATAGAGCAAGTTCCTAAGTTTGGTTCTGGAGAAAACGGAGCTGTAGCATTGGCTCAAGATATTATTGATTTTGCATACGACATATATAATTCTGCAATGAATTATAGAGGTGGAAAATACCTCGTTGGATACTGGTCGATAAGTTATCACACAGGATACGGAATGTTGACCGGAGCTTTACCATCGGGAAGAAAGAAAGGGAAAGCATTAACTCCAGGATTGACGCCTTCACCAGGAGCTACAGATATTCTCCTCCCAAGCATTCAAAGCGTGGCTAGTTTAAATCACCTCAAAATGGCAAACAACGCGTCGTTTAATGTTAAGGTTGTTCCTCACCCGGGAGATACGCACGACCAGACGCTTAATTTATTTGTGGGATATGTTCAAAGCTTTTTCGATTTGAATGGTATGCAATGGCAATTTAACGTAATATCTACCCAAACTTTACGAGAAGCAATGGAGAATCCTGAAGATTATCGTTGGTTATTAGTGCGTGTTTCTGGATACAATGCATATTTCACGAAACTAAACAAAAATATGCAATTGGAAATAATAGAAAGACACGAATTTCATTGAGTTTAAAAATTTTTTTTTATTTATTATTAGTTTCTTGAACTAACTCTGGGTAATAATTTCGTATATTTCATGTATTCTCGGGTCGGTTCTTCGCATGTTAACGCATCGTTCTTCTTCGCAACCTCTTAAAATAGCAATTAATTCGTTTATATGAATAGTAGGTATATCTAACCGTTCTCCATACCATTTTTCAATTTTATCTCGATATTCTGGCTTGCTTAACGTATACAAACACGTTGGACAAGGCATTAAAACAAAATCTGCTCCACTAATTTCGGCACTTTTTAATTTATTGTAGGTTACTTGGAGTGCTTCCTTCAAATGCAGAACTACTTGACTTGCACCCCATCCACAACAAGATTCTTTTTCCATGTAGTCCACTGGAACCCCACCAAATAGTTCAACCATGTCTTCAAGTTTATTTTTGTTTCTAAAGTAACTACTTTCAAGATGACCGTCCTTAATTTTCTTATCTCGTTCTAAATTTAAATAATGGCACCCATAGTGAATTGCGACCTTTAAACCTCCTAAATCAAATTTAAATTTATTGACGATTTGATTTCGGATTAAGTGAAGAAAATCTAAATCGTGAACAACTTTGACATGTAAATCATCAAGTATATCATACTTATTTTCATAGTATGCCCCAAATGTTTCTTTTTCTCGCTTTAAATCGTTTAATATTTCCTGAGTTTTGATTCTTACTGCTTGGTTTTTTAAGAAATCCCTCCCTCTTAAAATTGAATTATAACATCCATTACAACTGAAAAGCACAATATCTGCTTGTTGATTCAGTTCCATGATGTTTCTTTCGTTTATAGCGGCAAATTGAGCTCTAGTTATCAAATTTCTTTGGAAAAATGTACCTGAACAGCAAGATTGATATAAGCAAGTTGTAATATCTAAATTAAATGATTCTAATAAATCGAACATGCCCCATCTTACTCCTGGGAAATATTTCTCCAAACAAGCTTTAAACAAACATAATTTCTTATTTTTAAAATACTCTAAAGGATTATTTGAATATTTCCTTTGAATTTCTTCTAAGTTTAAAACCAAATTTTTTGTTTCCATTTTAGATTTTATGATTTTTGTCCATTTGTTTTTTAGTTTTACTTTTCTCACTTGCTTTAAAGACATATTTAATCCTTGCAAAATCGCATATCTTATCGATTTCTTTAATTCTTTCTTCAGGTAATTTTTCTTCTAAAGGATCCTCTATGACTGTCCCAATAGTTAACAATCTCTCAGCCATTTCGACATACTTTCTTAAGTCGTTATATCTCGGACCATACCCTTTTTTAAAAGACTCATTTCTCAAATTAATAATTAATAGGGGGATGTCGATTCCTTCTTTTGGGCACACTCGTTTACATTTTTCACATAAAAAGCAATACCAAATGTCTGAATCTTGGAGTACCGAACGATCTCCCTTTAATACTTTTTTGATAATTTTTCTAGAATTGAAATTAGAGATTTTAGATGCGGGACAATCTCCCACACATTTACCGCACTCAATACATTGAAAAATATTTTTATTTTCGTTAATATCTTCGATTAATTCATCTAAAAATTCGTAAGAATTTTGAGATTTGGACTCTGAATCATTAACCATGAGTTATCTAAGGAATTATTATAAGAAAAAACGATTATCTCATTAGTAAATCATTTTTCATTTAAAAAAAATTATATTGTTATTTTTTATTTGAATTACAGCTGATTTAAAAAATTTTTAATGTAATATTAAATGAGTTCGAAAAATTTTTTTAGAAACAGATTATAAGAAGTCTTTATCTTCCTTAGAAAATTTCAAGAAATCTTGTTTAGGAGGAGCCTTTCCATTCCCGTATAATTGATATAAGCCAGCTCTTCTGGCACATTCTTTAAAACTGCTATAAACCTCTCTTCGTTGGTTAAACAATGCGCATGTTTCGTAAACTATAGGATTCCAAAACGACAATTCGTGATCAGGCTCATACCATAGCCGTTCTTCTTTCAATAACTGAATGAAATATTCTTCTTTTACTACCTCGTTCAAATCTTGTTTATTCAGCATTACAATCAAAGGTATTTCCGTAATTAATTTACCACGAGCAATAGTCTTTAATTCTTTTAATGATTCTAAATTATCTTCGAGAAAATTTGTTTGGGAATCAACGGTAAAGATTACACCATCTGTTCCTTCAAATACCTTTTTCCTTAAAGGATAAAAGCTTTTTTGACCGGCAACAGTAAAAATATGGTAAAAAACTTTACGTTCTTTAGTAGATTGAAATACTCCCCGATCAAAATATAGAGTTGAACCACTTGCCATTGCAATTTTCGTTAGATTCCCTGCTGGCTCTATAGAATAAGAACCACTCTGCTCTTTGGTCACTCTGTATAATGTATCGACCGCAGTTGTTTTTCCTGAGCCAGCCATGCCCCAATATAGTATTTTTATAAGGACATTGTTGGATTCTGTTAATTGTACCATCGCAAAACACCGTATATTAAGTTACTAAAGATGTAAAGGAGATATTTTAAAAAAAAAAACCAATAACACTTAAAAGGATTTACCACTATTAATGATTTTTTTAATATTTTATATATTTAGTACTAATTTATAAATTTGGTTTAAATCAATGATAATTATGTAAAACAAGTAATAGTTAAAGAATTCTTTCGATCGTAAATACTGGTTTATTCTATGAACACAATTTATCTCAATAACGGTTCTTGATTATATATTTACCAAGTAAATATTTATAATTCATATTTCGTAATTTACATATTAAAGAGCAATTTAAAAAATGAAATTTTAAGTGTAAAGTATGTTATTAAAAGGAAAAAATATTGTAATTACAGGCTCAGGAAGAGGAATTGGAAAAACAATCGCTAAGATGTGTGCGAAAGAAGGGGCAAATGTGGGTTTAATCTCAAGAACCGAAGAGCAATTAAATAGCACGAAAAAAAGTATCCTAAATGAAATTAAAG
>JAHPYY010000224.1 GCA_019058515.1 Promethearchaeota archaeon | reverse complement strand
GTGCTATGCCCTGGATGTAGTCATCGTTCCACATTTTACGCAATAAAGCAAGCGGAAAAGGAGATGAAAAAAAAATTCATCAACCTGTCCGATATCGGATGCTACACATTGGCTGTATACAAACCACTTGAGGGAATTGACACCCAGATCTGCATGGGAGGGTCGATTGGGTTAGCCAACGGGATTACGAAAGTGTACGATAAGGATACTCCAATTTTAGCTATAATCGGGGATTCTACCTTTTTCCATTCTGGTGTAACATCTCTCATTAACGCAGTGTACAATCAAAATAACATGATTGTGGTGATTTTAGATAATAGATCTACCAGCATGACGGGATTTCAGGATAATCCGGGCACAGGCGTCAAAATAACGAAGGAGCCAGGCAACAGAATTATAATAGAGGATTTAGTAAAGGGATGCGGCGTTCCAGAGGATCATATATGGGTGGTCGATTCTAACGACATTTCTAAGGTAAAAGAGACGGTTCTTAAGGCAATAAAGGTGGAAGGAGTACGAGTTATTATATCTAGACACATTTGTTCTTTATTAGAACTGAGTAAAGTGAAAAAATATCGGGAAGAATTATTTAGGATCCAAGTTGATCCGGAGACCTGTACCGGATGTTTGCAGTGCATCAATCAATTTGGATGTCCCGCAATATCATTGAATCAGGAGAGCAAAAAGGCTCAAATTGACGAGACTCTGTGCAGAGCTTGCGAAGTGAGCATGGAAGTATGCCCACATGAAGCGATTATAAAAAAAATATAAGTTAATTCATTAATTTCCTATTATTGAATTTATGATGATTTCTCAGTTTTTCTATCCTAACTCGATAGCCGTAATTGGGGCTACTGATAATCCCAAAAAGTTTGGAAACGCTGTGACTATAAACATTCTCAAGACGAAAGAGTTACCGTTTAAATTATACCTTGTTTCGCACGGTTCTAAAGAAATCGATGGAATTGGGACTTACAAGAGTATTGCCGAAATAGAACACGAGGTTGAGATAGCTATTTTATTAGTACCAGCAAAAGTAGTTGAATCGGTAGTTGACGACTGTATCGATAAAGGCGTAAAAGGAATAATTATAGTAACATCGGGATTTAGCGAGGTTGACGAAAAAGGGAGGGAACTAGAAAAAAGAATCAGCCTAAAATGTAAATCTCATAATATCAGGTTAATTGGTCCTAATTGCGTCGGAATACAAAATATAGATATAGATCTTAACGCCTCGTTTATTCAATCAGCCCCGAAGGGGGAGATAGGAATGATAAGTCAATCGGGATCCTTTGGGTGTGCTACTTTTTACGAGATGGTAAGAGAAAATATGGGATGCTCTAAATTTGCAAATCTGGGCAATATGATCGATGTGGATTTCCAGGATGTTCTTAATTACTACATTAACGACGAGAAAATTAGGCTTATTTGTTTATATCTAGAAACAATGGAAAACGGAGTTAAATTTATAAGCGAAATAAAGCGAATTATACCTCACAAACCAATAATTATCCTCAAGGGAGGAAAAACTAGAGTCGGCATGAAAGCTGCTTCGAGTCACACCGGATCTATAGCTACGAATTATTCTTTATTTAAAACTGCGGTTAAGCAAGCAGGGGGAGTACTTTGTGAAACTGCGAGAGATTATATAACTGCACTAAAAACTTTCTCGTTTTTACCACTTCCTCAAGGAGAAAAAATAGGAATACTGACCAACAGTGGAGGTAATTCTGTTTTGTTCAGCGACCAAGCGGAACTACTCGGGCTACAATTAGCAGAGTTTTCTAAGGAATTCAAAGAGAAAATTTCTCCACATATCATTCCCTTGGTAAAAAAGGTAAATCCGCTAGACATGATTGCAGTGGCTGCGTATGAACAATATTACAACATATCTAAAATCATGCTTGAAGATCCTAATATTGATATCGTGGTAGGTAGCGTAGTTATTCCGCCCTTTCTCGAAATGAACACTATAGAGCATTATAAGGGCATGGTAGATGCGTGGAACGAAACCAATAGAAAAAAACCTTTGATTCCTTTGTTCTTGTTTAGCGAAGAATTCAAGGATTTAAGAAAAATTGCTCGTAAGGAGAATTCAACCTTGTTTTTTACCCCAAGAGATGCAGCTTTTTCGATTAAACTATTAATTGATAGGATGAATTACCTTAGGAATTTACAAAAATAAACCTAAGGCTTTGTAGGGCTGCTCTATATCACTATATATACTTCTGCTTTTGATAATAGGTACGCAAAAAGCCAATTACCAACGATATTGCTAATCCCTATTATAATTACCAGAAACATCGGTATAGTCAGAGGAACTATTAAATAAATTAGCATTACCACGGCAAGATGAACTATAAAAATCAAGAAAGAGTTTTCCCCCAAGATTGTTAAAAATTTAAAGTTCTTAGAAAGCGTTTCTTTCTTAGTCGATTGTTCGAAAATCATATAAAAAGCAGAGAAAATTAACGCCGAAAATCCGACTGTTATAATTGTGTATGACATAGATACTTGGTTTCTACTTATGATCCAAATTGGGTTCAAAATTAAACCTATTATTAAACAACAAAGCCCTCCAATAATTGGTAAGAATAGATATTTTTTCGAATCGCTAAATAACCGTTCAACAAGTACCGACGATAATATCATCATAGCACCCCAAGACAACGTACCGATAACTCCACCTTCGATAGAATCCGTAATCACTGTTCCTACAGGCGTTGCGAGCAAGTATTGATGGATGATCAAAAGCACTATAGCGACTATTAACCTAACGATGGGATGAAACTCAATTAAAGGTAACAATAGTAAACCGGATGCTCCTAATACTTGTAAAGTTCCCCACCTTAAATAGAATCCCGACTCGTCGATATAAATCGTCAATACTAATCCAACGACAATTAAGACTAAGAACCTTCGTAAATATCTTAGGTATGTTTTAAACCTACCTTCCCTTTCCAGTCGCCGGAAGTACGAAATCTTGAAATTTAAAGCCATAGCAAACACAAAAAATGGTGCTACCAGATCTGCGTAATTAAGTCCGTATTCTACCGCGTGTTTCGCCCAGAAAGGAGCATTATCGTACAATTGCGTGGCATTTACAAAGATCATACTCATAATTGTAAATCCTTTGAAAATATCGATGCTACTGTACCGTTTTTTTGGTGGTTCGGACTCGTTTTGCTCGTTATTTGTAGGTGCTAAAGTCATAGTGAATATCTATTTGATAAAATTAATTATGAAAAGGAGTAATTGATTATAATTGATTATTTGATTTAAAGTAATTCAAGAAAGATTGTTAAAGAGCTGAAGTTTTTTATACGATTAGATTCCAATAAACTTATACTACTAAAAATAAAATTAAGAGGGTACAAAATTGTCAGATTTTGAAACTAGTTTTTCCCCTAAAGCTATAGCGCTTGATACGGGTGGTACAATGACTGACTCTTTCGTAATTGATCAAAATGGAGCATTTTCCGTGGGTAAAGCGCAAACTACACCATTTGATGAATCGCAAGGTATACTTAATTCGATATCCGATTCATTACAATATCGTAATACAGATTTAGACAAATCTAGTGCCTCGGTTGAGGCTCTAGTATACTCTGGGACAGCTATGTTAAATAGATTATTGGAACGGGAAGGAAATAGCAATATTGGAGTAATTATAAACGCAGGTTTCGAAGATCTTCACAGATTAGGAAGAGCGTTGCAGTGTTGGATTTGGTTAGATTACGGTGGGCGATTACACGCAAGAGAACACGAACATCCTGAACCTTTAGTAGCAAAAAGACAAATAAAGGGAGTAAGAGGGCGAATAAACTTTTGGGGAGAGGAACTAATTCCGCTTTATAAGAACGACGCAATAAAAGCGGTTGAAGAACTTTTAGATATGGGGGTCGATAGCATTTGCGTTTGCCTGTTATGTTCTTACATGAACCCAAGACATGAAAAGCAAGTATCACGAATTGCTAAGAAGGTGATGAAGAAGAAGGGAAAAGACATACCAGTTATTCTGTCTTGCGAACACAATCCAGTTAGAGGAGAAACTCCGCGTCTAAACGCTTTACTTATCGAACAATACGCCGCTGAACCATCAAGAAAACATTTGATTAGAATTGCCGAACGATTAAAAGAAAAAGGAGTTCCCGCACCGTTAAGGATATTGACTTCTTATGGAGGTACAATCTCACCATATTACAAGACATTAATTCCAACAATGGTATCAGGACCGATCGGAGGAATGATTGGCACTAAGTTCATTTCACAAGAATATGTTATTAAAAACTTAGTTTCTTCTGATGTAGGAGGTACTAGTTTCGATGTAGGTTTATTGATGGAACGCTACGTGCCGACAAAGTGGGAAAGCTCGCTAGGACGGTTTATTTTAAACATTCCCATGATAGCCCTTGATTCAATAGGCGCAGGAACGGGAATGTATGTAAGATATAACGATGTGTCGAAGAACTTAGAGTTCGGTCCAGAGAGCGCAGGATATAAAATAGGCGTCTGTAACGAGCAATCAGGAGTAGAGACCGTAACCATGACGGATTGCAGCGTTATTCTTGGATACTTAAATCCCGATTACTTTTTAGGAGGAAAGATTCCTTTAAATAAGGAACGAGCATTGAAATACATCGAAGAACAGTTATCCAACCAACTCAATACAGATCCTTATGTGACCGCTCGCGGAGCGCTAGATCTAATAGAGATTAATATGAAAAATCATCTCAATGGGATGATACAAGGATTAGGATTCCGACCTGAAAATTACACTCTCATCTCTTTTGGCGGAGGGGGTCCTCTACATGTTGCAGGATACACCCAAGGATTAAAGTTTGAAGACATCCTTATCCCAGAATGGGCTGCTGCATTTTCCGCGTTTGGTTGTACCTGCGCTGATCATTCGTATCGCCACGAAAAGTCAGTAGATTTGGTGTTAAATCCTGATGGAAGTTTAGACCAAGCGGTTACGATGGTTCTTAACGCAACTTGGGGAGAATTGAAGAAGGGTATCTCCAAAGAATTCGAAAAAGAAGGGCGGAATCCCGAAGAGATGGTGTTCAAACCATCTCTAAAGGTGCAATATTTAGGGATGCTTGACGATTTAGAAGTAGATTCGCCATCGGAAAAATTAGGGATCGATGAATTAACGACAATAAAACAGAGGTACGACGACTTGTTTGAGCAAATCTTTAAAAGGGGAACAAAAAGTCCAGAACTTGGGTACCATATTACCAAAGCGGTCGCAACTGGAATAGTGCCTGTCGCTAAACCAAAATTGCCTAATTACGAACTCGCTGGAAAAACTCCAGATAACAACGCATCAAAAGGAGAAAGAGATATCTATTGGAATAAAGACTTCCATAAAGCTAAGTTATTCGAGATGAGCTTGCTTAAATCGGGAAATGTAGTTGAAGGTCCTGTAGTTATAGAAGCACCAGCTACCACCTTGCTAGTACCGCCAGGATATCAAGTTACTTTAGATAAACATCGAATTTTTCACATGGAGGGAGAATAGAATGAATCAAGGAAAAATTGGTTGGAACGGAAAAAGTTTAAAAGAAATGCTAATCGAAAGCGAAGAGCTATTACAAAATACTAACCATTACTATGGAATCGTGAGGTTAGAGGTAAAGGAACAAGACCCATTTCGGTTCGAAAAAGCATACGCGAGCTTAAGGGGCGCGTTGGTGTCAGCAAGAGAAACAGCGCTTCATGTAGCGGCTTCTCCAATCGTAAAAGAAATAGGTGAACTGTGCTTTGCGCTGTATACCCCAGAAGGCGATTCTATAGTTGTGTCTACAGGAATTTTGGTACATGTGCACACTATGTCTGAAGCAATAAAGTTTATGGTTCGAGAGGATTACGAAAGCGATCCGGGGATAAATCCTGGTGAAATCTTCCTTAACAACGATCCTGCGTGCGGAAATGTACACACTACGGATGTACAGACGATTATCCCCATATTCTGGAAAGAAGAGTTAATCGGATGGGCAGGAGGAGTGACACACCAAATTGACACAGGAGGAATAACTCCTGGCCACGACCTCACTGCTGCTATTCAGCGCTTCGATGATGGAGTGTACTATACATGTCGCAAAATCGGTTCAAACGATAAGATTTGGAAAGATCACATGATTAACGCAGTGAGGAGCGTAAGAACCCCCCTTTATTGGGAATTAGACGAAAAATGTAGGTTAGCGGGAAACTTAATGATTAAAGACGCGGTGTTAGAGTTCATAGAGAAAGAAGGGATAGATTATTACAAACAATTCGTACGAGAAGCGATAGAGGAAGGAAAGCGGATTTTACAAACAAGAGTGAAGGAAAGGCTAATCCCTGGAAGATATAGAGCTGCGTCTTTCTTTGATTTTCCCATGAAAGAAGAAGCTTGGCAACCTAGGGCGAGAATTAACAAAGTTACAAACATGCCAATAGAAATTGTCGTCAAAGATAATGGAGGATTAAGCTTAAGTTTTGAAGGCGCGAGCGGTCCAGGAGCAAATCCCACGAATTGCGATAAAGGCGCGATGGAGGGAGGTCAGTGGGTGCTTCTAACGCAAATTTTAATCTACGGGGATAAAGTCAATGATGGCGCATATTTTGCCGTGGAAAAAAATTATCCAAAGGGGACATGGTGTAATCCTGGTGATTTTTACTTATCGTATCAAAGTCCATGGGGTAATTTAATACCTGCTTATACTGGAATGATGAAGAGTATTTCTTACGGACTTTATTCCCGCGGATATAGAGAAGAAGTCGTTCCAGGATACGGATTTACAGGAGATGGGATTCAAGGAGGTGGTTTATACGAAAGTGGTCCGTTGAAAGGAACTCGTTGGGCACTATCTACTTTTGAAATTAGTGGTCAAGGATTAGGAGCAAGTGCAGTCAGAGACGGGCTAAACTTCGGATATGCTATGTGGAATCCAGAAGCAGATCTAGGAGATGTTGAAACATGGGAGTTATTTCAAGGAGGAGTTCCTTATCTCGCAAGACGCGTCAAACCAAACACTGCGGGTTTCGGAAAGTATCGTGGAGGCAGCGCGTTCGCGGGAGTAGCGATGGTGGCGTTTTCTAAGGAAGTGGATTTCTTTGGCGCGCGAGACGGGTTGTGCTTTCACGGAACTGGGGGTATGCATGGAGGATATCCAAATGCCACGGGTTATAGACTTTATGCTAAAAATACCAACTTAAAGGAGATTATTGACAAACAATTGGATTATCCTTTAGGAGATCCCGACCCTGAGAATGGCCAATTTGAAAAATTCTTAAGTGGGGATATCACCCGAAAACCCTATTGTTCAATTTACCCAGTGACCTTTGATAACTACGATCTCTTCTACCACACCCAAAGTGGGGGTCCAGGATACGGAGATCCTCTAGAAAGGGATCTAAAAAGCGTAAAGGATGATTTAAAGGAAGAAATATATACTAAAGACTTAGTTTATAATGTATACGGCGTTGTAGCGGAATACAACAGCGAACACGATCAATGGAATATTGACGAAGAAAAAACTAAGGTGCGTAGAAACGAACTAATTGAAATAAGGAAGCAGAAATCTATTCCGTTCGAAGAATTCTGGGAACAAGAAAGAAGTCGGTTGCTAGAGAAAAATTTTGGCGAACAATTACAGAGAATGTATTCTGAGAGTTTAAGCTTATCTGAGAAGTGGTCAAAAGAATTTAAAGAGTTCTGGCAACTACCGGAGGATTTTAAAATTGAGGTGAAATAAATGGTAGAATACGATATGAAAACATTGGAACGATTAATTGATGGTAAATTAAAGTGGAACGAGTTAAAATCAATTATTAGTGGTAAAAAAGACCCAAATCGATTTGTTAAAGTACTTAAAATCCTGCAGGAGCGCGTTCCTTGGAGTGAAAAAATATTACTTCCCCTTCACGAGCATTTGTATATAGTATCAAAAAACAACGAGCGAATCGTAAAATGCGATTGTGGACATGAATTCGGAACTTACGAGCAAAATTGGAAATACAATTGTCGAGTGAGGGTACGAAACACCAAACAAGATATTGCAGAATTATACCCTAAATATATGGGAAGTGATCCCGAATGGGAGGAGATTCGAGAATATTACTGCCCAGAATGCTTCGCATTATTGGACACAGAAGTAGTACCTCCAGGGTATCCTCCAGTCTTTAATTTTCTTCCAGACATAGATACATTTTACAATAAATGGTTAAATAAAACCCCACCAGATAGGTAAACTATTAAACTGTAGATTTTTTTTATCTTTTGATTTTATTTTTTCTTCATATATACAATAGATATGCAAAAATTTGGTTACAAATTTTTCAATTAAGATATAAATCAATTTTTTTTTTGGATTTTTGTGTAAAATTCAAATATAATAGCGATATGTATTCGATCTTATGGAAGTCAGAAGTTGACTTAATTTACTTTAGACATTATCTCTTGCGAATATTTAAATTTCAGTAGTTTTACTTTTTTATTTGGAGTAAATCGTCAGAATTGAAGCTCGAGAAAGGGTAAAATTGACTAAAAAAGTATATGTTATCGAGGATAACGAAAAAAATACGAAATTATTTAAAGCGATACTAAAATTGATACCTGATGTAGAAATTTTCGAAGAACATAGGGGAGATAAAGGCTATGAATTGATTAAAGCAGGAGATCCAAATTTAGTAATTTTAGATATTCAATTGCCTGAAATGAGTGGTAAAGCAATTTGCAATGAACTCCGAAAAATCGATAAATTTAAGACAACTCCCCTAATTGCCGTGACTTCGTTTGCGATGAAAGGAGATAAAGAGCGAATTTTGAAAGCTGGATTCAACGAATACATATCTAAACCTATTAAAGTCGCAGAGTTTAGAGCGTTAGTAAATAGTATTATAAATTAACTTTGGAATAACTAAAAGTTATAGACTTTCGTTTGCATATCACCATATTGAAGATTTTAACTCCATTTTATGAATAAAAACCAGAATGAAATATGTAAGAATTTGAGTAAAATCGTTTATAATAAAAGAAGTATATTTAATAGAAAAATAAGTTAAAGAAATGATAAAAAATAAAAGAATATCGTGTTATAAAAGTAAATAATCTATTGTTGTGAGGTTTTAATTAGCAAATAATTATCGATATTAAAATAAATTACTTATTCGATTATAAGGATGTCGTAAAAAAATGTTTGGAATTATAAGTTTAAGAGTTTGGCTTGCATTTCTAAAATGGATTGGTAAAAACATGAAAATTGAACTAAAAAGTACTCAGATGGCAGAGCATCTAGTTCTTTCAAATCTAGCAAAAAATGGAGTACTTGAATACTTTAAATTTCCCCATACTTACGAAGATTTTATACAAGAGTTCCAATTAGAAGATAATTCTTACGTACAAAATTTAATTGAGGTACTTTGCACCCACCAAATTCTCTTTAGAACAAAAGAACACCTGAAGCATTATTATCTTAATCAAAAAAAGCCAGATAAAGTTTTAAGGTATTTCTTGAAATATAAACCTGAAGAAGTGCCAGATGAGTTTCCTTCTCATATAATGCAAGAATCAATTGAAGGAGATTTAAGCGAAGTTCTTAAAACATATTCAACAGGGATTTTTTCTCGACTGAGAGGAAATTCCTTTGGATTTACCGAAAAGACACAATTATTTAATTGGGATAGCACACTTACTCAGTCTCTTTATAAGCTCGCCCGAGATAGTGCCTTAAGAATGGCACGAGCTGACAAACTGAAGAATGGGCGGGTATTAGATGTGGGGTGTGGTAATGGTTTTGGAACAGCAGACATTTGGTGGTCCCTTCAAAGAAATAAGAATGAAATAATAGGTATTGATCCCTCTCAAGATCTCTTAAATATTGCTCAGCATGATTTCGACCTATGGGTAGAGCAACAAAATCATGATATTAACTT
>JAHPYY010000223.1 GCA_019058515.1 Promethearchaeota archaeon | reverse complement strand
AGAGTGATCAATTGTTCGGGGCAATAACATTACTAGAATCTATGTTTGCATTTTTGGGATTGCTTTTCATTGACATGATGCATGGAAAACCATTGCAACTCAAACCTACGCAGTTTAAACCACCAGAAGCTAATCTAATTTTTAGAGTAGGAGCTATAATGGGTATTTTTATTATAATACAATTCTCTCTTTTACTACCTTTAACAATTAGAGATTATTTAGTCGCAGCAGCTATTGTATTTGCGGGTCCAGCAGAAGAGTTATTTTTCCGTGGGTTGATACTTTCGGGTTTTATTACTTTATCGAAAAAAAGTTCTTTAGAACCATTATTTTCACTCCCTTATAAAAAAAATCGAAGGAAAGAATTGAAAGAATTTACAGCAATTGATATTGCAGGAATCTTATTTTCGACATTTGCATTTGCCTTACTTCATTTAAATTATTACAACGATCCTAAGCAAATGTTAGGGGTATTTCTTGGAGGGTTAGCGTTAGCGTTCTTTTACATATGGTGGGAGGATTTAACAGCAAATATTCTAGCGCATTTAGGTTTAAATTTTATAATTGTAGGACGAGATTATTTCTTCCTGGTGATGTTTTAAGGTGACGAATTTAGATAATAATGAAAAACTTAATATTGTAGGTATTGGAATAATAGCATCATTATCTACCTTTTTTATCATTTATGTTCTTTTCTCCAGAATAATCTCGCTTACAGTATTAGAAAATCTAGAGAATAATGTTGCTTTATTATTAATTATTCTCGGTTTATTTCTAATTTCCCTAATTTCCTCAATTTTAGTAAGTTTATGGAAATGTAGTCATATCTCGCAAACATCGTTATTAGCTGCTGCAACGATGGCTTATCTTTGTACATTAGTAATAACAATTTCCCTTAGCTATAGTATCATGCTAATAAGGTATCCAGAAATGTTCGCTAAAGTCTCTGGATTTGAGTATGTCTTGATTTTCCCTTCTGTAGTAATGGATTTTTCGATTTATTATCTAGGGCACCCCATTTACATAGGTGTAGTAAGTATTTTCGTTTATTATTTAGTATATATAATATTTTTAGAAAAATTTTACCAGGTGAAATAACAATATCTAGAAAATCACCTCCTGACAGAAAATTGATCATCATTGGATTTCTATTATTTGGGATTATCACAGCTGCTGTTTATATTTCCTATAAATCTTTCTCAAATTCCAATAAATACATTAAATCATGGAACTTCGATGAAGACCAAGTAGGATCCTTTCCTTCAGATTGGAGTGGAAAGCGATGGGGAGGAACCCAAATTGTTGCAGAAAAAGACGGTAGATTTAATGTCGTAGAAATTCACGACACATTTTCCAATAAACCAGTAGAATTTGCTATATATTTTGAGGAATTAGAATCTGGAGAAGTAAGTTTTTGGATTTACGGAGATACTCATGAGACATTTACCGTATGGTTGTGTTCTGGAAAAGGAGCTGATTTTGACCATAAGGATGATATAATTATAAAATTTTCTCGAAATCTTCACATCTCAGTATTTAACGAAATGGGAAGATACAAAGCAATTAAAATGTATTCAAATCGTCATTGGTATTTTTGTGAAGTGGAATTTAATTGTACTAAAAATGCTTGGAAATTATGGCTTGATAATTATTTCTATGGAGAATTTCAATTTTACCAACAGCCAAACGAAATTAATAATCTTTATTTTACAACCGGGAAAATTCTTGACAATACAAAATTTTATGTTGATGATGTAAAAATTGAAGGTATATTACTTGATTAATATCAATCAGAAATATAGTTTATAAGGGTGATTATAATAGAAAAAAATAAAATTTTGAAAAATAAGATGAAAGAACGCAATCAAAATCGTTCGTTAAAGGATATTTACAAAGCAACCAAGTTTAAAAATATTATGAATGGAACGTTAATTTCTTTAGTATTGATTTTTCTTGTGGTCCTGGTATATACATATAATATAGAACTCCCTTCAGTATTTTCAGGAATAGAGACGATGGAATTTGAACGGTTCTTCCTGGTATATCTTATTTTTGGAATAATCTCTATTGTTTTGATTATATCTGCAATAGTTAGTTATATAATAGCAAATAAGCATATAGGTGTGAAAATTGAGAAGGAGCAATAAGATAAAGAGCGTAAAAAGTAAAAGAGGCGTGAAAAGTAGAGGAAGAGTTAAAGGAGAACAATGGTCGTATTTTGGGTTACATAGTTTAATTTCCATGCTTTTCTCTTTATTTGTTATTATACAATGGAATTTACTTAATGCTCGTAGAGATACCGCATTATTCTTATTTAGTGGGGAATGTTGGGAGCTTGTATTTACCTTCTTTGGTCTTTTCGTCTTAATTGGATTGATTTCACGAGTAATAGCTTATGTTCTCCTAAAACTCATATATACCTATGGATTAAAGGAAGAAATTAAATCCCCTTCTGAATTAAATGTAGGAATAAATAAATGGACTTCAATGACATATTTCTTAGCAACCTTTCTAAGTGCTATTACCTTCGTATTAGGTGCGTTATCTATAATTCAAAACAATGTTTTTGGAAGAGATACGCTCTTTACATTGTTTATCTCATATTTAATTCTCAAAATTGGAGTGTATTTACTTTCGTGGTTTACCATAGAATTTTTTCTAAGTAGGTGATGAAAAATTGTTTAAATTAACTAAAAAGCAAAAAGAGGAAGGATACAAAATCTTTTGGTTTATTATCATTAGTACATTTGTTTTGTTTATCGAAGCTGCGATTTATTACGAGATTAGGATCCGGATCCCTGGAGAAAGTTTTGAATTTTTGTGGTTCCATTTTGATATTTTAATCATCGCTTGGGGTTTAACCTTAATCTTTCTAGCTATTGTTTGGCATTATTTAGGAATTAATAAAAGGAGGAAGTTATAAATGGTTTCAGATAGATATAAAGGAAAAAATTTAATCGAGAAAATTTGGATTGGCTCGACTTTTGTGTTATACGCTCTGTTTTTTTTTGTTATGGAGGTAATGCAACCACGAGAGGGAGTGGAACAAAATCCTCTTTTGTTTCCTTTTATCCTCCTGTGTGTTGCTCTTTATATTGCATCCATGCTTGCGGCTACTAAGACCATCGAGCATAATCGTTCTCAATTATACAGTGGTAAAAAATACGGAAAGGGAAGAGCCAACCTCGGTCGTGGAAGGGTAGAATCGTTTAAGTGGTTAATTAGAGATCATTATCCTTTAGATAAAGCGTCTGAGTACTTGAAAGCTGCAGTCAAGAAAGCCGAAGCTGCGGTATTTGCAGCAGCGGAAAAAAAAGAATCGGAAACAAAAGAACCATTATTTATTCCTCCATTAATAGGAATATATAAGGACAAAGGGCTAATTTCCCGAATTTTCTCTAGATCTAAGGGAGAAGACGATCGTCAAAGACTCTTGAGATTAATTAAAACGAAAGAAATCCGAGAGAAAATTCCGATTTCAGAAGAAACGCTAAATAAATTGAAAAAAGAATTCCCAAAAGCTTCGGACGAGGAGCTTAGGAAAAAAAGTCTGAAGAAACTTTCAGAAGAAGAAATTCGAGGCAAATACGTCAGTCTAGTATCGGACGATCTTGTATCTAAGTTTTACCACGAGGAAATATTATGTGCCATAGAACAGAAAAAAGAAGGTGCTGCGGTTCACGGATATCTCCAACTAAACTACGGAAAAGAAGAATATATGCGGTTAGTAAGGAAAGATTTCGTACTGGATATTGCCGCCTATAAAAGTAGAAGAGATTACAGACCCATGATAAATAGCAGTGTAGAGAGAAAAGACTTAGAGAATTGTAAAAAAATAGTTTTAGAGCTTCAGCACGAAGAGAGGTTTGATTGTGAACCCAATTTTCCCTTTT
>JAHPYY010000222.1 GCA_019058515.1 Promethearchaeota archaeon | reverse complement strand
TAAAAAGGAAGAGATTATCGGGATCTTAATAATGATACTTGGTATCGTGTTTATTAGTTTTAGCGAACTTTCTGTAGATGTAGCAAATTATAATATTTTGAATACCCACTTTATTATAAGAATCACAGCTTTTACAAGCATATATATTGCTATTATTATTGGGTTATTAATTCACATCAGAAAAACTGATAAATTAAAGGGAATCACCTATGCTCTCATATCTGGTTTTATATATTCGTTAGGGACTGTTTGGATAGGAATAATTACAGCTTTTATAACACACTTTTTCTCTGGGAATATAACATTAGAAGAGATTTTTCTATTCGTTCCATCACTCATTATAATCATTTTACGTACTGCATATGGAATCATTTATGCTCAAAAATCTTTCAAGGAGGGTCAAGTAAATATATTATCACCCCTTATTGGAGTACCCAGTCAAATTACACCGGTAGTTGCTTATTTTTTAGTCTTCTTATTAGCACCACCAAGTAACTTTTCGATAATGTTTATAATTATTGGTTTATCATCAGTTATTTTGAGCAGTTTTCTATTAGCATCCAGACAAGCAAAATTAGAAGAGATAAAAATGTAACCGTTATCTGTTCAGAACACTAATAGAAGATTATCATGCCGAAAGGAATCAATTTTATTCGTTATTCTATAATTAAAATCACGAATTCAGACTTAATAGATGTTAAAATTACTCTTTTTTATTCAATTTCTTTCTAATTTTTGGGAAGAAAGCTCCGACAGTTTGCTTATATTTAATATAAGAGTCACCAAACCGCAGTATTAAATCTTTCTCTTCAAAATAGCTAATAATTAAAATTAATATAATCACGCTGCTGGTAACCCAAAGAACGAGAAAGAGCAAATTAATACAGAAAGCCAAAGCAATAAAAAGCGAAAGCTTGCCTAAGTTTTGAGGATGACGAATATATCTATAAATTCCGCCGAACATCTTGGTTTCTTTAGAAGGATATAAGCTTTCCTTGCCAGCATCTTTCATTCCCTTTCTCAAGAGTAATAAACAAGGAACGCCTATGCAAATTCCAATAGTGATACCAACAAAGATATTTTGGTTAATCAACCAACTTAGTTCGGGAATTAGAAACCAAATCCATAGGAAAAGGCATATAATCATTCCTAATTCGAATATTCCAACAAAACTTCTGTATCGAGCACTTTTCTCTCATGCTTTTTCACCACGCTTTTTCTCTCATGTAACTGGCATAGCGGCAATTTTAGAAAAACATATAATCAATATTATAAAAATATTGAAAAAGATGAAATTTAACCACTCTATGAGCAATTTTAATCACAATCATAGAAGGTAAGTGTCCTTCTATTCAAATAATTTTGATTAATTGAATAGAATTGCCTTTTGTTTTTATCTTTTATTTCAAAGAGTCCTTATAGTTTTTAGAACGCAATTATTAATAGTATGTAGTAGAATTTATCAAAAATTTTTGTTAGTTCTTAAAAATTATTTTTAATTCTCAAAAATTAATATTATTTACAAAAGTGCTATATATTGTTTGGAATAGATGTTTGTTCAAAAATTATGTGAAGCGATAAAAGATAAAAAAAGCATCGTGTGTATGGGGCTTGATCCAAGATTAGAAAGCGAGGGGCAAATCCCAGATTATCTTAAAAAGGAATACAACAATCCGAACGATATAATATTAGAATTTAATAAAACACTAATTGACGATACTCACGATTTAATTCCAGTTATTAAACCCCAGATGGCTTTTTACGAAAAATACGACGCAATAGAGGCGTTAAAAAGCACGATTAGTTATGCACTCAAAAAAGACTTATTAGTAATTCTAGATGCAAAAAGGAATGACATTGGTGCTACTTCGGAAGCATATGCAGATGCTATATTCAACAATTATGGCCCTGATGCGTGTACAATCAATGCCTACTTCGGATTCGACGGAGTGAAACCTTTTCTGGATTATAAGGATAAGGGTAAATTTGTTTTAGTGAAAACTTCAAATCCAAGCAGTAGTGAGTTTCAAAATCTCTTTAGCGCATCGATTGAAGATTGCCCTGAAAATAAAGTCTCAATAGAAGTTCACTCGATTGAATTAAAAAGGAATTACATCAGGATGGCGGAATTAATAAATAAATGGGGCAAAGAGTTAGAGAAATTCGAAAATTATACTAATCTGGGTGCTGTAGTTGGTGCTACTTATCCGAATGAGTTAAAAAATCTAAGAAAAGTTTTAAATAACTCATTTTTATTAATACCCGGATACGGAACCCAAGGAGGAACTGCAAAAGATATCGTAAATGGAGTTGATAAATCAGGGTTAGGAGCTATAGTTAGTGCTTCGAGAAGCATTATGTTTGCCTACCAAAAAAAGGGAGTAAATCCAGAGGATTTTTCCAAAGCCGCAAGAAATGAAATTATCAGAATGAACAAAGAAATCTCTAAAGCATTAACAAAAAAATAAGACTACAATAAACTTGTTGTTGAGATTAAAAAGCCTAGTAAGGAACCAAATAAGATTATTGGGAGGAGGATTAATACGAACATTATAAATGATTTGGCTAATCCAACCTTGTGAATCACGTTTAACATGTTAAGGTCGATAAATCCCGCAAGCAAAATGAAGGGAATTAAGATACCAAAATTAATGAATCCTGAACTCAGATCGAAACTAATAAGAAACACCGGAATCAGTATAATAAGGATAACTCCAACAATTAAACCAAAACTAATAAATATCCACTTTATGCTGGTTCTTGCTATATCTCCTTTAATTAATCTAAAGCTTATTTTGTAAACTAAGGCATCTGTAATGACCAATGCAACAGGTACAATAATTAGGAGTATAAAATCTACAAAAGGTGTGCGTGGAATTTGTAGTAACAAAAGATTTCCTCCAATTATTTAAGTTTTAAAACTTAAGTTAATTTGTTTTGTTATAATAATAATGCACCTCGAACTTATAAAATGTGATATACGTTTTTAAGTACGATAAATCATATACCTTTTTATCTGATTAAATCAAAATTTTTGGAGGATTTAACACAAAATAACAATCTAAAGGATATGCAATGGTAGAAGACAGCGATACTAATGATAACGAAGATATTAGGATATTTGTTGCCGTCTGTGATTGAGGGATAAATATCGCTGAAATTATTGATACCAACAAATTAGCCGAATTTTCTAAAAATTTGCCAAATGTAGTAAATGCTGAGAAGTACATTAGCTTATGCGCGGAACCCGGGGCAGAATTTATCAAGGAAAAAGTAGTTGAATCGAACGCAAATAGGGTTATTGTTGCAGCATGTACTCCTAAGACACACGAACCAGTATTTCAAAGTGTATTACAGGATATGAATTTGGATCCTTCATTTTTAGAATTTGTAAATATCCGTGAGCATTCAAGTTTTGTACACAGGCAAGACAGGGAAGGGGCTCAGCGAGTTGCCGAAGACGCGATCAAATCAGCAGTAGCAAGGGCTGCGGTTTTAGAAAAAATTGAAATAAAAGAAGTGGATGTCACCCAGAAGACTCTAGTAATCGGAGGGGGAGTTGCAGGGTTGAGTAGTGCTATAGACTTAGCAGAACAAGGTTTTGAAGTGTTTCTCATTGAAAAAAGTCCAACGATTGGTGGAAAAATGGCGATGCTTGACCGTACATTTCCAACCGACGATTGTAGTATATGAATTCTTGGTCCTGTAATGTTAGAATCGGCTCGAATACCTGGAATAAACATTTATACATATAGCGAAGTGGAGAGTGTTTCTGGATTTGTGGGTAATTTTTCGGTGAAAGTAAGGAAAAAAGCGCGATATGTAACAAACGATTGTAACGGTTGTGGTGCTTGCTATGAGGTTTGTCCTGCATATGGATATGACGAGTTCAATGAGGGCATGAACCCAAGAAAGGCGATTTATGTAGCTTTTACACAAGCAGTACCCTCTATGGCTCAAATCGACATGAATCGATGCATTAAGTGTGGACTTTGCAAGAATGTGTGTGAATTGAAAGCTATAGATTTTGATCAAAAGGATGAAATCATCGAATTTGAAGTGGGCTCTATCGTGGTTGCAACGGGTTGGGACGAGTATGAACCAGACGAGGGCTATTTAGGCTACAATGTGTACCCAAATGTAATAACACAGATGAAACTTGAAAGAATGCTAGCACCAAACGGTCCTACGGTCGGACATATAGTGCGTCCTTCGGATGGAAAACGCCCTAAAAAGATTCTATTTATTCAGTGCGTCGGTTCCAGAGATTTGAACAAGCAAACATACTGTAGTGCGGGGGTATGTTGCATGATTTCAATAAAAAATACTAAATTAATCAAACAGCATCATCCGGATACCGATATTACAGTAGCATACATGGACATAAGAGCTGCTGGTAAAGATTATGAAGAGTATTTTACGGCGTCAAGAAAAGAAGGTATAAAGTATGTTCGAACGAATGTTAGTCGAATCCAAGAAGACCCGGTAACACATAATTTAAAAATCATCATGCAAAATACGCTGAGAGATTCATTAGAATTAAGAGAATTCGAATACGATATGGTTGTTTTATCTGCTGCGATGGTTCCCCCCGTTGGAATTGAACACCTTACGAAGATACTAAAACTTGAAACCAGTCAAGATGGATTTTTCAAAGAGTTCCACTCAAGACTGAATCCAATCGACACAAAAATACCGGGTATCGTTCTCGCAGGAGTCGCTCAGGGTCCAAAATCAATTGCGGAGTCTATTTCGCAAGGCCGGGCTGCAGCATCATCGTTAGCCCGATTGATGGGTAAGGGAACTTTCAGGATAAAATTAATTCGAGCAAATGTTTCCAAGGAAAAATGCGCAAATTGTGGCTTGTGCGAATTAAACTGTCCATACAGAGCTATTACTCTAGAAGATGACGGTGCTGAAGTCAATGAGATTTTGTGTAGAGGGTGCGGTTCCTGCTTAGCAAATTGTCCTTCCGAAGCAATTACTCTCAGGTACTACAGAGAACCTCAGTACGAAGAGCAAATTGATGCGATTCTTGAGGAGTATTAAAGAGGTGTAGATTATGAAGGAAAATGGAGATATTAAAATTATTGGTTTTCTCTGCTGGAAATGAGGTTATGGGGCGGGAGACATGGCAGGAACGATAAGAGCCCAGTATCCCGCTACGCTTCGCCCAGTTAGAGTCAATTGCTCTGGAAGAGTCACGCCAAGTCTGATGATGAGAGCGATTGGAAGAGGGGCTGACGGAGTAATTGTTGTTGGATGATATCCCAATGAGTGCGACTTTGAAACGGGTAACTATATTGCTAAAAGAAATGTAGAATATACAAGAGAAATACTGAAATCTGTGGGAATGTCACCCAAAAGAGTTCAAATCACCTGGTGTTCTGCTGCAGAAGGTCAGCGATTTCAAAACGAAATCTCTCGGGTTTCATCAATTATAGAAAATTTAGGCAGAAATCCTATAAAGGAGTCAAAGAAAGAAAATTCAAAAGACTCTAACGATAAAAAAGCTAAAAAATAATCCGTAAGAATGAGTCTCACGAATAAAAATATTAGTCGCGAGAGGACAGACCTTGCAAAGGTTGCGGAACAATGTTTACTAATTTTTATATTCTTTTTTTCCTTTTATTTCAAATAAAAATCTCATTTTAAACCTTTAATCTTATGAGGAAAGATTCAGAGGAGCTTATTGAAAAACAGCTCGTTAAAGCGAACCGTCTTGCCAAAGCTAATCAATATAAGAAAGCAGCAAAATTGTACTTTTCTGCCGCTAATAATCTTGTTGCCATCGGAAAGCATGAATTAGCGATAAAATCTTTTTTAAGAGCAGCGAAATCTTTTGAAAATTACGAAAAAATCGATATCTCATTAAAATCGATAAGGTACGCCGGAAATAGCGCTATAATGTTAGAAAACTTCAAGGAAGCGAAAGAATTATACGGTAACGCTATTGCTTTAACTTCTAAGCTTAAACATATTAGAGAAAAGAACCACTATTACACCTTATTCTCTGTATTATCGTATATTTGTTTCTATACTAGGGGAGAATTAGAGAAAGGACTAAATGTAGTAAAAAAAATAAAAAAAGAAGTAGACCCAGATTACTTTAAAAATAGTAATTTAATTTCATTTGTAACAAATATTACGCTTACTCATAGAGACCGCAAATTAACGCACTTAGAAAAAATCAAGGAGAATATCGAACAATACGATTTACTTGAATCAGAGTTAGCTCTCTTAAAAACTGTACTGTTGTTAACCATAATTAATATTTTGATCAAATGTGAATTTGCTTTTGATAAAACAGAATATACCACAAATGATCTTATAAAATATACGATAAATTTTGATACAAGCGAATTACTTGAAAATTTTACAGAACTTTCGAGCAGTAAATTTAATTCTATTCAAGTTGATAGTACTTTAATTGAGCATTCTGATAATCTAAACATCAGTGCAAAACCCCAATTTCCCATATCGATTCAGATAGGGGAAAAAGAGGATTTAACATTCGGACTAAAGCCAAACTTTGTTTTAGAGCAGTCTTTCGTAGGTCCTGTCTTGTTTAATTGTAGTTTGGGTGAAAAGTACTTTGTCTCTTTCGAAAAAGGAGGATCACTGGATCCTCATTTAAAATCTCCGCCTACCAGTTTAGACTGCTCAATGAAAACGTTAAAACCACCGTTAATAGGAAAAGATTTTCCTCTCGAATTTACATTAGAAAACAATAGTGATAGCGAAGCGTTGGACATAAATATTGAGATATTTTTGCCGGAAAAGCTTAGAATAATTCGGGGTACCACCACTAAAAAGATTTATTCGATAAGACGGAACGAAAAGGTGTTTTGGGAGTTGTTGTTAAAGCCATTAGAGGCGGATGACTACAACATTAAAATAAAGTTTGACTTTAAAGACCCAGATTCAAATGTTCTAACGGTATCTAAAGAATTTGAACTTCCGATTAATTTATAGTGTTGAAAGTAAAGATTATATAATTATTGGATCCTTTGGAACATTTGTTAATACTTCAGGATTATCCTTGCTAATAACGACATCATCCTCAAGTCTAACACCCCATTCACCCATCCAATATAATCCAGGTTCCTGAGTAATTACCATATTTTCTTCAAGTACATAATGGTCTGGAAAACTTGCACTTATGCCTTTACCAACATCGTGGACCTCAAATCCAAGAGAATGACCTAAACTGTGAATATAAAGTTTCTGATGATCGTACCCGAGAACGCTTAAACACTGGCGACATTTCAACGCGGGTACATTGTTTTTAGTACCGTGCGTATAATACTTAACCGATTCGACTTTTGCAGAATAAAGAGCCTTGTAAGCTTTTACGAATTTCTCAGAAGGATTTCCCTTTACCCAATAAGTCCAGGTAACATCAGAGCACATTTGGTCAATTTGCATTCCAGAGTCAATTAATAGAGGACCTGGCTCAATTTTTTTTGATGATGTGTTGTGGTGAGGATCTGCTGAGTGAGGACCAGTTCCTACAATCGTATTAAAGGAGGGATGTCCCAATTTTGAATATTCGTAATCGATCTTAGCTCCTAACTCTCTTTCTGTCATTCCAATTTTTACCCAGTTTGGTATTTCTTTATATATCTCCATTGTCGCTTTACATGTGTTTCTCATATCTTTTAATTCATCTGAACTTTTAACCGTTCTAAGTTTGGAAATTATAGGAGCTGCTGAGATAAGTTCCATATTAGGATTTAATTTTCTTATCGCATTATAATCTCCGACAGTTAAATTATCCGCATACTTGCTTCCTTCGTCATCTGTTATGTTTTCGCCAAAATCTAAAGCGATTTTTCGTTTAGATTTGAGTAAATCTATTAATAAGGTTACTAATTGTTTTATAGACCTAAACGGTATTACTTCTATGGGGATCCCTTTTTTTTCAAGAGAGTGTTTAATCATAGGCGCTTCCATTAGTACCGAGATAATTTTATGGTTTCCGTCTCTGTCTATATATATGTAATGCCTTATAGGAGCAATGACTCCCATCAAATAAGGCGAATTTGGATCTTTTTCTCCATCGGATATAATTAGCCAACCATCTGCATCTAAGGACTTAAGAACTTCTTGGGCTTGTTCAAATTTATTCATTTTTCTTTAAAGTTTAGTGAAATAATATATATATTTAGTATATATTTGAATGTAAAATAGGTTGTTTAATTTCAATATAATTAAATAAGCATCTTTTTTCCTCTATTCTATAACTAGTAGATATTTTTACCAAATAATGAGATTAAAAGTTAAAAACATAAATTTTGAATCTGGAAACACCAAATACGTTATTTTAAACTCTAAAGACGCACAGGAACTAGGCTCTAAAGTTGGGGAACGCTTGATCATCAAAGACAGCGAAACAGAGTCGGTTAATAACAAATATATCGTAGCGATTTTACAGATTGCCACATCTGACGCTATAGTAGCTCCAGGAGAGTTAGGAATCTTTAATAATTTGAAACACTTAATTCAATCTACAATGGTTTCGGTAAAATCGATCGATCCACCTAAATCATTTAAGTATATAAAAAAGAAAATAAAAGGAGAAAAGCTACTTGCCCCAGAAATTAACGATATTATAAGTGATGCCACATCAGGGCTCCTTTCAGAAATAGAAATTGCTTCATTTATCACAAGCGTGGACATCAACGGATGTGATAACGAAGAGATGATTGCTTTAACTCTAGCAGAAGCATATTCAGGAGAAGCATTCGATTTTGGACCAAAAGTTTTTGATAAACATAGCACATAGATCTACAAATTCGTAAATCTAGCTAAAAGGCGGAGTCCCTGGCAATAAAGTATCATTAATAATCGTTCCTATAGTAGCAGCTGCAGGATTAATAATTCCAAAAACAAGTACTAGGGCGATCACCTCACCTTCGGGAACAGCGGATTCGATGGAAGTTTTAGCCCCAGTAACCTTTAGTTCCGAAGAGTTAAAAGAATTAATTCTTAAAGAAAATGGATGTATTGTATGGGGTGGAGCTCTTGAAATTGCTCCAGCAGATAATTTATTGATAGAAATCGAAAGACCCTTACATATGGACCCATGGGGTTTGATGATACCTTCTATATTAGCTAAGAAATTATGCATGGGGGTAAAACAAATCGTTTTAGACATTCCAGTAGGACAAGGAACGAAATTTCAGACAATAGATCAAGCTAAGACATTTGCTTATACATTTAAAGAGATTGCGAAGCAAGTAAACATTATTGCAGAGTGCGGATTGACTTTAGCCCATCAACCCGTTGGTCACACTATTGGTCCTGCAATAGAAGCTAAGGAAGCGCTTGAATTGTTAATGGATTACTCCAAAGGACCTAATTCTCTAATTGAAAAATCTACCTCATTAGCGGGAATATTGTTAGAAATGACTGGAAAAACTGAGTTAGGGAAAGGACAAGACCTAGCAAAGAATATATTAAAATCAGGAAAAGCTTACGAGAAGATGAAACGCATTATCGAGATTCAAGGGGGTGATCCATCAATTAAACCAGAGGATATTAAGCTTGGTCCTTACCATAAAGATTTTTTCGCAAGTAAATCAGGTCATATAACAGAGGTTAATAACGCAATTATCAATGAAATGGCAAAGACTGCCGGTTGCCCGTATTCTAAAAGCTCAGGAATCGAAATATATAAAAAACAAGGAGCAAAAGTTGAAGAAGGAGAAAAGATCTTGACGGTTTATTCGGAAAGCCAAACAAAGTTAAAGAGAGCTGAAAAAATATTCAATTCTACAGGTGGACCTATAGTCTTAGGAGGTATGCTTATAGAAAGAGTATAAAGATATTAATCACCCATAATAAAGAGTAAAGAAAAAGGAGAAAACTCAAGTCTGGGTAAAAAATTTTCTAAAACTTTCCATTCTATTACGATTCGTCCCCCAATCGAACCCTCCAATACGAGATTGCGACCGAAAGTGTATAAGTTTTTTATTTTCGTCAATGAGAAATTCCACATCGTCAGTAAATCGGAATAATAAGGTTGTAAAGGTTGCATGAATGTAGTTGTCTTTTTGTTCTAGCACTTTAGTTCTTTTATAAGAGTTAATAAATCCTATAATTGTATTTTTAACATCTTCTTTCGAGACTTGAAACGCGATCGGTTCGATATAATGCATCTCATCTTCCATAGGAGCTTGCGTAGGGACACAAACATGTTTCGGATAACATGGGTAAAATTTGCGTTCTTTATTAAGTCCTATTTGGCGTGGTTTTACTATTTTAACATACTATAATTCTTGAAATAAGTTATTGGGATCGTGTATATGGTGTTTTAAATAGATTTATGTTATAAATTGAAAATAAATTAAACTTAGCTTATTCTAAGACTTTAATCTAAGTCAGAGTATAGAGTAAGACTTCGTTTACTTTATTTTTTATAATCTTAGAGATTAATAATTATTAAATCAAAAATAATACATTGAATATCTTGTTGAAAGACTATGAAAGATAAATTTGAAATGATTGGCACTAAAATTCAAGAATTTAATTTGCCAAACTCGCAAGGTCAAACGGTGAATATACGAGAGCTTGAAGGGAAGAATGTTGTTTTAATTCTCTTTAGAAGTATTCATTGACCATATTGTCGTTGGCACGCAGCTCATTTAAGAAGAGATTACGAGAAATTTGGAGAATATAACGCGGTTCTTTTCCCAATATTAGCAGACACAGAAAAAAATGCCAAGAAAATGGAAGAAAAATATGCAAGAAAGTACCCGATTTATTATGATGAGAAAAAAGAAGTTCCTAAAATGTTATATCAAGAAATTAAGTTGTTAAAAGGGGGAAGAATGCCAGGTTTATTAATAATCGATGGAAAAGGTATTATTCAATGGGCATATTACGGGAATTCGATGAGTGATATTCCCAAAAATGAAACTTTATTCGAAATTCTTGAAAATATTAAAAATTAAATTTAGTTTGGCGAGATTAGATTGGAAAAATCAATGAAAATCTAAGCTTAAAAGTTAGCCATACTTAGCCAAACATTATTTGTTTTTAGCCTACCAACCATATTTATTTGCTGAATCAACCAGTACGCTCCAATAAGTTTAATGTGTGAATTATAATTTTCCAAGTAATTCATATATCTTATATTTATTGTCTTTCTTTATATATACATACTAAGCGCTTTTTACACTCATAATAGGACATATTCTACGATGTCATTCACTCCAGATGTGATATTTAGTGAAATCAATTCTAACAATTTAGATAAAAACGCTGGAGTAGATTTACTAATACGGTTTATAGAAAATTCGGAATATCAAAATCCAAGAATTATTGCTATCGATTACCTTGAAAAATTGAACTTAAAGTTGGAAAAGGTTTATGCATTCTTAGAAAATCTATTCGTCTCAGATTCAGACGAAGGAATAAGAATACGTGCTGGTAAAGCTTTACTTGACCTATATCAAGATAGAGCCTTAGATTTAATGGAGTGGGGGTTTGAGCATGAAAAGTCCCTTAACTGCCTAGTTAAGATTATCTTAAACATTAGTCAAATTCAAACTGATAAATCAAAATCTATACTACTAAACAGAATTAAGGTCATAAAAAAAAAGCAGAAGTACAAATATAACTTAAACTGGATAGAATCCGTTTCAAAATTAGAAAATTTGGCTATTAGCGAGTTAGCTGAAATTCTGATTAACTATTACATTATTTCCTCGTTAAAATTAAAATTCGGTTACATCAAATTCGAACCTAAAGGGGACGGATCCATAATTTCGCTAGATCTTTCAGGAGTAAATAGAGCGGGGTTGAATTTAAAGAAAATCAACAACTACATTGACCTAATTCTTACTTTATCTTTTTTAAAAGAATTAGATTTAAGCAATAACAATTTAATTTCTTTGAATATTAATTTAGATACTCAGATATCCCCTTTAGAAAATTTAAATTTAAGTTACAATAAGATAAGATCCTTACCGAGTAATCTAGCAGCTTTAAGTCAACTAACAAGCTTGAATCTAAAATCTAATAAGTTAAAAACCTTATCTTCAGAAATAAAGCGTCTGAACTTCCTCTCAACATTAATCTTAAGAGATAACTCGATTATATCGCTACCTGACGAGTTAGGATTAATGAAAAGTCTTAAAGTATTAGATCTTAATAGTAATAAATTAAGATCTTTACCGAAATCATTTGGAAATTTACGCAATTTACAAATTCTTGAACTTGGTAATAATTCTTTTGAAAATTTTCCCGATGAGATAAAATTTATGAAAAATCTCGAAGGTTTAAGTATTGAAATTAATAAAATTCATTCTATCCCGTCTTGGATTAGTTCATTACCAAATCTCAAATCAATTACTTTATATCAAAATATGATTGAAATTGTACCTGAATCGTTTTCACAATGTGTAAAACTCGAAAGTATAAATTTGAGAAACAATAACATCAGTGCAATTCCCAAATCGATTTTAAAATTAAATAACATTAATAATCTAAATTTGAGTTGGAATAAAATTTATAAAGTTCCCGATAACATCTCCGAACTTAAATCCCTAGAAATCTTAAATCTCTGGGGTAATAAACTGAAATTTTTACCTGAGTCTGTTCTCTCTTTAGAAAATCTGAAGAAATTATACCTTAAATCAAACGAATTAGACTTTTCCAGCGAGATTTTGGTTAATCTGAGAGCTAAGGGTGTAAAAATTATAATATAAAAGTTCTAATAACTAGGATTTGATAAAAATAAAGTAATATTTGCTATGGAATTCGACCCTAACTATATTTATGATAAGTATAAACGAGGAGAATTAGATAAAGACACCGCAATAGATCGCTTAATAGCGCTAATTGATACAAGCGAAAACTTACACTTGAGATTAAACGCTATTGAGCTTCTAGGGAGAATAGGATTGAAAGATGCGCGGGTATTCAAATTCATGGAAAACTTACTTATCTCTGATTCAAACGAAAATGTGCGAGACATCGCGGCTTATGTTATGAAACAAGCAGAGGGCGATAAAATCTTTCCCTTAATAAGATGGTCTTTAACCCACGAGAAATCTCTTAAGTGTCTCATAACCTTAACAAACATACTAGGTGGGATACAGGGATTTGACTCGAATAAAGTATTAATTGAAAACATAAAAAACATTAAAGAAGAAAAGTACAGAAAAAATGTTAAAGATTTGATGGTGAGTGGTAGGCTAAGAAAGCAACCGAATTTAGAGTTAAGCAATATCTTAAATAACTACCATATTGTCAATTTCTTACAGCAGAAGTTCGGCCACATTAGTTTTGAAATTGAAGATGGATTAATCACGGAATTAGACTTGTCTGATGTGAGCTCTCATGTATTTGGGTCGAAAATTCTAAGAAAATTACCTGATTTTATAAAATCATTAGGAGCAGTAAAAGTTTTAAACTTAAAATTTAACAGATTAAGTTCGCTACCTGACGACATCAACCAAATGGTTTCCTTACAAAACCTAAATCTGAGTTATAACAAAATCTCATCGTTACCTGATAATCTGTACCAACTACCCCTATTAAAATCTCTAAATTTAAAGTATAATAAACTAAGAATTCTGCCTAAAACAATAGGACAAACAAAAAATCTCGAAGTATTAGATTTAGGACACAACGAATTAATTGATATTCCAAATTCACTAGGTTTACTCCAAAATCTAAAGATCTTAAATTTACACAGCAATAATTTGAATGCTCTTTCAGAGGAGATTTTAAAGTTAAAAAATCTAGAAGAATTAAAAGTAGGATTAAATAATTTAACTACTATTCCCGATAACCTAAAAGAACTTGAAAACCTGAAGATATTAGACCTTGGAGGGAACAAATTGCAATCATTATCCGATTGGATGGGAAGTTTTAAGCATCTTGAGATACTCCACTTATACGATAACAACCTAGATAATTTACCGACTTCATTAGGTCAGTTAGAATCGTTAAAAGAATTGACTCTATGGAATAACTCGTTGACCAGTTTGCCGGAGTCTTTTCAAAAGCTATCCAAATTGCAGAAACTTAATCTTAGTTGGAACAAGCTCTCAGATCTCCCAGAATGGATTAATTTACTGACCTCACTAGAAATCTTAAGCTTATGGGGAAATAAGCTTAGATCTTTACCAGAATCGATAAAAGATTTAAAAATGTTAAAAATTTTAGACATTAACTTTAACGATATCGCATACATTCCCAATTCTATAAAAAACATGCAGAAGAAAGGGTTGATTCTTTACAAATAAAACTTCCATAAAAAAGATCCAATACCTAATCGTTATACTCGCTAGCCTTTTTCCAGTATTGTTTAGTTTCAACATATGTTCGCATTGTTATTTCTGGTTTATCCATTTTCTCAGTCAGATAGATATACATGCTTTTTTTATCGTTACTGAACGCACCGGGGCGTCCATCCTTATCTATTGCGATAATGTTCATGCGACTAAGGTATGGACCACCTAGATCATTCAAATCGCTCATCGCTTGTCGCCCAGCTTCTTCTAATGCCAGTCCTCTCCTGAGATGAAACACAACACTATGACTAGTGCACGCTCGTATAGCCATCTCACCCATACCCGTACAAGCTGCAGCACCATAACGACTATCCGCATATAAACCCACACCAATTACCGGTGAATCACCCAGTCGTCCAGGATATTTTCCAGCCCAACCGCTAGTGCTCGTACCCGTACTAATGTTTCCTTGCGCATCTTGGGCAATAAAATTCACAGTTCCTTTAGTCATCCATAATTTCCTGAGATCTTGAAGCATCTTTTTTATGTCGGGATCTTCTGCTGCTTTTTGTGCCATCCACTTGGCAGTTTTCTCCGGATCGGTGGCGAGAACCGTAAGCTTCCACAAATCTGGTATTTCTTCTATTTTGTTTATATTAAAATCCGGTATTTCCGCTTGTAAGCGTAGTTCCCATGCCCTTTTGACCTCGGGTGTAAGCAACTCACATCGTTCAAACCCCATCTCTATAGCAAATCGTTCAGCTCCGTAACCCACTAAAAATACGTGAGGCATATTTTCCATAACTTTACGAGCTATTGATATTGGATGTTTAAATCCTTTGATGGCACCAACTGCTCCAGCAGTTAAGTTAGAGCCATCCATAATTCCTGCATCGAGCTCTACTTGTCCTAATATGTTTGGAAAACCACTATAACCAACAGAGTGATCTATAGGGTTTGCTTCAACTAAGCGAATTCCCACTTCAACTGCCTCAACAGCAGGTCCTCCTTCTTTAAGTATTCGCATGGCTTCCTTAATCCCCACCATACCGTTAGGACTAGTTATTACAATCGTATTCTAATTATTCTATTGCTACATTTAGTAATGTACGAAAATAAATGCTTTTTTTTCAATTTTTATATCTTAGTTAAAATTGGAAAGTTCCAAATTCTACGACGAATTTAGATAAATACCACTCTTTTAGAATAATTAAGAAAATCGAAACATATGGACTTCGACTTGCGAAATAAGAAGAAAACGCAGGAAACGATAGATGATTTAAAGGCATTTATTGAAGCAAGCGATAACACAAATCTTAGAATTGAGGGATTGAGTAAATTAAAGAGTTTGGAAAACGATCGTAGTGAAATAATTTTTCATTTTCTGGAAAATCTCCTTATATCAGAATCCAGCGGACAAATAAGGTCTACATCGGCTAAAATTATTCGCGAAAAGTACTTGGAAAAAGCGTATAAGCCAATGCGTTGGAGTTTAGAGCACGACGAAGATCCTCTGGTATTTACTGAAGCTTACAATGCTTTGATTGACTACTTTAGAAATATAAGTATTTTCGATTTGCCAAATATTTGTGAATACTTAAAAGATATTATTTTTTCGTTAAAAAGGCATCAATTAAACATAGCTTTTCAAGACTTTTCCTCAAAAAATCCCGAGATAAATTCTTCAGTTAAGCGTTTATCATCAATTTTAATTAATTACTTCACCCTTATTTATCTGGAAAAAAAATTCTGGCGCATAAAATTCGATGTTAGAGATTGTAAAGTTACAAAACTTGATTTCTTGTTTAAATCGTTAACGATATTAGATGCTTCCATACGAAATTTAGATTCCTTAGAAAGTTTAATCCTTAGATATAATCAATTAACAAAACTTCCGGAATGGATCGGAGAATTCGATAAATTAGAGCTATTAAATCTTAATATTAATAACATTGAATGGATCCCGAGTGAAATTGGGAATTTAAATTCACTTAAACAGTTATTATTGTGGAAAAACAATCTCAAACGTATTCCAGAAGAAATATGCAATTTAAAATCTTTAGAGATCGTTAACTTACGCTTAAATTCTCTAAAAAAACTACCAGAAAATATTGGTAGACTCGAAAATTTAATAAATTTGAACTTACACGATAACAAGTTGAAAGAATTACCAACATCAATTTGCTATCTCTACAATCTTAAAAACCTCAATTTAAGCTGGAACGAAATTGAATTTTTGCCAGAAAATATAGGTACACTTAGATCCTTAGAGATTCTTGACCTTGAAAGGAACAAAATAACTCAAGTTCCAACCTCTATTGGAAAATTAAACAATTTAAAACACTTGAATTTAAGTGAAAATAACCTAAAGGCAATTCCTCCTTCAATTGGAGGGCTTTCAAGATTAAAGTCGCTTAATATATCTCGAAATAAATTGCAAGATTTACCAGATTCACTTGTTAATCTGAAAAATTTAAAGGATCTCTACATATCTGATAACAAGTTTAATAGAGATTTACCAATATTAAAGAAACTCAGCCTTTGGAAGATCAGTATTTACTCTGATTACTGAATTTTGTATAATTCTTCTATTTCTTTGTCAGTCGTCACATCGTGAGGACTTTTATCTTCTCGAAACCTTTGAAATACAGGAAATCTCAAAGAATAACCTAAAGTTATAAATTTTTCACTTTTTGTGATTTCATCGCCAATAATTTCAATAACTATATTTGGTTGTATCCATTGGTCTGGAATATCTTCGCATATTACTTCTTTCGGCTTTTTTTTGACTTCAAAGGGTTTTACTTCTTCCATTAGCGTCTCGACTATTTCATCGGTCCACCCAGATGAAATTCGCGTAAAACCTACAAACCTATCCTTTTCTGCTTCATATACCGCCCCGATGTAAGTCCCGTATACGCCTTTTCGCCTTCCTCGACCGAAGAAAGCTCCCACAATTACTACATCAATGCTATCCTTTAATTTCCCGCCTTCTAACCCTTTCAATTTGATCCAATGAAACCCTCTATTTCCAGCTTGATATGTGGAATCAACAGCAATAGATTTAGCCATTATACCCTCAGTGCCTTCTTTTCTAGCTACATAAAAAAACTCTAGAAGCTCTTCAGTAGAAGAAACGGTTAACGTTTTTACAACCCTTATCTCGTCAGTTTGAGTTGTTATTTCCTCCAATTTCTTTCTACGTATAGGTAAGTTTTCGTCGACATAATCTCTATCGTCAATTTTAAGGAGATCAAACAAAAATAAACTGACTGGTACTTCTTTTAAGATATTTTCCACATCGTATTTCCTTCTCCGTTTACTCAAAACCTGGAACGGAAGCATCTTTTCGTAAAATTTATCCATCGCAACCACTTCACCCTCCAAAACAACATTATCTGCTTTAATTTTATTCGCAATATTTTCACATACATCTGGATACTGCTCAGAGATTTCAAGGAGTCGACGAGAAAATAATAAGATCTTTCCATCAAATTTGTGAATTTGAAGCCGTTCCCCGTCTAATTTATATTCTACTGCACACTTTCCACCCATTTTTTCGAGAATCTCTGCATACGGGACTCGAGAGGCTAACATCATCCTTAATGGAATTCCGTAGGATATTTTTATCTCCCTCAACCCGTTTATACCCTTTTGAACTAGTATTCGAGTTACATCTCCTAAATCGGGGTAAAGATTATATGCCCTTTCTATAACATCTCTATTTGATTTATCTCCTGTTAAACCACTAGCTATTCCATCTATTATGGTTTGAGTTGAAACTCCAATTCTCATCGTTCCAGTAATTATTTTTAATAAATACTTTGCTTCAGCTGGATAACATTTTCTTAACAACCCTCTTAAAATCCCCAGTTTTATATCGTGAGAGCCCGAACCTTCAGTTTTGGCAATCTTTAACAACTCGGTGTAAATCGTAGGAATTTCTAGAGATTCTTGATCAGTTTCTTCATTAGTTTTAAAATCAAGTAGAGATTTCTGCTTTTTTCGTTTCGATAGCAATAATTCTGCGGTGGAGCCAATATCTCCTTTTTTTATTAAAACTTGTTTAATTTTTTCAGGACTTACTCCAGAATGAACGCTTAAAGCCTCAATTATCATCTTTTCAGCGATGCCCATTTTAGGAAATTGTTTGATGTTTGATACTAGCTGACCCTGCAGAAGGTAAATAATTTTTTCAATATTTTCGAAATCTTTAGAAATTTTAATGTTCTCGAAGAAAGTTGAGAGGATATCTATCATTTCTAATCGTTTAGTCGTGCTTTCTACTTTTTCGAGAATATTAACAAGTTTACTAAATTTCATGGAAATTCTATAAGGTATAATAACCGATATTGAATATTTTAAAATATAATATAAAAGTAACTCTAAGCTTATGAATTTAATAATATGAAAAAAATAAGAAAGAAAAAGTTGTGTAGAAATTAAACTAGTTTATTTAATTCGTTAAACTTATTTTGAATCTTATTCTTGATATCAGGACTAATTCCCTTAAAAGATTTTACTGAGAATTTAACATTTGAATTTTCTATTGAAAACTGACAAATTGGTCCATCCATCATCTCTACTGCAAAACTTCCGTCATCTTTCTTGCTTATCCAAATATCCTTGTATTTTTCTGTAATGGCTACTAACATAAAACCTACTTTTGCTTGAGTTTTCAAATTATCTAATCCCTTAGATTTTACCGTTGGCTTTACCACTGGTGCTTCGAGTTTTATAGGGGCATGAGGTTCCTTTTTTGGTCCTACTTTAGGTTCTGGTTTTGCTGTAGGTTCTGCTGAAGGTTTAGGTTTCGAAACAGATGCTTTTATACTTGCAGCACTTGCGTCAAAAGTAACAATGAGATTTTCAGCTTCTTTAAACTTTCTATTTAACAATTCTTGAAGCTCATTATTTATTTTATCAGTTTCAGGATCTCTTCCTACTTTTCTCGCATCGATTTCTTTTAAATTTTTGAGATCTCTACCTACGATAGTTTTTCCAATCGTAAAACCATGCCCCTTTAGCGATTCTGCTTGCCGTAAGGCCGTTCGTCTTGCTACAAGTCCTTGCCCAACACCGTGCCATAGAAACAACGACTGCGATGATTCATCCATAATAATTATTGAGCGATCAGGTTGAAGTGCATCTTTACTCCAAGAGATAGGAGTCGATACACCCCCCTCTTCCACATTAAACATTAGCGCAAAATTCAATTTCGAACACTTGTGTATGTTTTTTGAGTTTGATTTAAAATGTTATTTTAAATATTTAAGAATCTAATAGATTATGGTAATTTAAAAATTAAGTTTTTTGACAAATTTTCACAATATAATAAGCTCAACGAAATTGAGGAAAGGACTTAATATTATAATTGCTTTCTCTAAAACCAGATTTTTGAATCGAAAAATTCAAATCGTTTTAAATATTTAATAGAAAAACCTATATGTTTTATCTTCCAATCGTAATGTATTAAAATCATATTATGAGTGAAAAAAGCTTAAAACTAACTATTCCTAAAGGCTCGTTACAACGTGAAGTTGTAGAGATGTTTGAAAAGGCGGGTTTTAAGCTCAAATTTTCATCAAATCGAGATTATAGACCAAATATTAACGATCCTCAGATCTCTGTGAAATTATTAAGACCGCAAGAGATCCCAAATTATTTAATAGGAGCGAATGGATTTGATGTAGGGATTTCAGGCTCAGATTGGGTAAAAGAAACTAATGCAGATGTAGAAAATTTACTAGACTTAGAAATTGGTTTTGTAAAAATAGTTCTTTGTGTTCCAACGATATGGGATAGTATCAATTCGCTAGATGAGTTATTGAATTCATTTTTCGAAAGTGATAAGACATTAAGGATATCAACTGAATATTTAACACTCTCAATTGATTATTTAATGAAAAATAAAATGTACAAGACTCTATATGACGAAAAAGAACCTGTCGTAATTACTCCTTGGAAAACTTGGGGTGAAAATTCAAAAATAAAAATTTATTTATCATTTGGCGCCACAGAAGCAAAACCACCAGAAGAGGTAGATGTAATTATCGATAACACCCAAACTGGCTCTACAATTAAAGAAAATAACTTAAAAATCATCGAATTAATTGACACTTCAACGGCAATTTTGATCGCTAATAAGACTTCCTTGTTAGACTCTTGGAAGCAAGAAAAATTAAAAGATTTGAAGGTTCTATTAATGGGAGTAATTGATGCGTCTAAAAAGCTCCACATTTTTATGAATGTTAAAGAAGAGAACTTACATAAAATTCTTATGGAGTTACCTGCTCTTAAACGACCTACAATTTCTAAATTGGCTAGTAGCGATTCAGAAGTTTGGTATGCAGTAAACACTATTATTGAAAAAGAACAATTCTTAAACTTAATACCAGTGTTAAGAAGATACGCCCAAGGCTTGGTCGTACACGAACCTAGGCAGATAATACCTTTAGATAAAATTAAATAGTAAAATTTGTTGTATAAAATGGTGAATCTTGAGGTAATAAATTCGGATGAAATATCCGAGAAGACGATAAGTACTATTTTAGGTAGGAATAAACTTGAAGCCACAACTATCATCTCGGAGGTTGAAGGAATAATAGAGTGTGTAAGGACTAGAGGAGATAAAGCCTTATTACATTACACAGAGAAATTTGACCATGTGAAAATTGAGGTAACAGAATTATCAGTTTCAAATTCAGAATTTGAAATAGCTCGTAAAATCATGGATACCAAAGTAATGGACGCAATAGAATACGGTAAAAATAATTTAATTAATTTCCACAAAAATCAAATCCGACACGATTGGTTCGCTAAAGAAGAAGACGGAATGGTTTTAGGGCAAGTTCATAGGCCTTTAAACACTATTGGGGTATATATTCCGGGAGGTAAAGCCACATACATTAGCACAGTTTTACATGCTATAGTTCCTGCTTATATCGCAGGAGTAGCGAACATACTTTTGTGTACACCTCCTAGAAAAGACAAGACAATCGCCCCAGAAATCATCGTCACTGCTCATGAATTAGGAGTAAGGAAAATATTTAGAGTTGGTGGGGCTCAAGCGATTGCGGCTCTAGCACACGGAACAGAATCGATACCTAAAGTGCAAAAAATAGTTGGACCAGGAAATGTATATGTTAATGTAGCAAAATCGCTTTTATCCAATGTCGTTCCTATTGATGTTCCTGCTGGTCCGTCAGAAGTACTAATTGTAGGAGATGACTTCACTAACCATCATTACATTATCTTAGACTTACTTTCACAAATTGAACATGATTCGAATAATATTGGATTAATTGTGACGCACTCCGATTCATTAATAGATAAAATTTTGAACGAGATTAATTCTTACATTATGAAGTCAAAAAGAAAGGAGATAATCGAGAGTGCCCTAAATAATAATTCAAAAATTATACGAACTAAGAATATTACAGATAGCATAAGAATCTCTAATTTGATCGCACCCGAACACTTACAATTAATGACCAAAAATCCTAAAGATCTATTACCAGAAATTCATAACGCTGGAGCAATTTTTTTAGGCGAAAAAACGCCTTCTGCTTTAGGTGATTACTGTGCGGGTACAAATCACATATTACCCACAGCAGGTACGGCTACTTCCTTCTCGGGATTAAATGTTAACCAATTTATTAAAATAATAGATGTGTTAGAATGTAAAGATCCTAAAAGAATGAAGCGGTCATTAGAATGCAGTGCGCGATTGGCTAAATTCGAAGGATTATGGGCTCACTACGATTCATTAGTTGAGAGGATTGGAGAATAAAATATGACTAATTGTTCATTCTTTATTTTAAGCATTTAAAATTATATACCTTTCAGAAGAAACGTTATGGATATAATAAAATTAAGGAGAAGTTCTTTGAATGCTTTCTTGGAGTACAAACCAGGGGAGCAGCCTGATGGAGACGATTGGATTAAGTTAAATACTAACGAGAATCCTTTTCCTCCTTTAAAAAAGGTTCTTAAATCGATAAAAGATAATGTTTCCGATCAAATAAGGTTGTACCCAGATCCAACTGCAAGAAAGTTGAGAGAAAAGCTCCTAACTAATTTTCTAAATAATAAATCGGGAATTGATACCATTGACTGGATATTAATAGGAAACGGTTCTGATGAGATAATAGACCTCATTTTTAAACTTTTTATAAATATTGGGGATGTGGTAATAGGATTTTATCCTTCTTATGGGATGTACGAGACGATAGCAAGTTTATATGGCTCAAAATATGAGAAATTAAACCTTTCTGAAGATTTTTCAGTACCAGAAGACGCATTCAATGTCGATGGTAAGCTGTTCTTTATCAATTCTCCGAATAACCCTAATGGAACTTCGTTTTTAAACGATATAATTTCGCAGATTTGTGAAAACTTTCCTGGGATTGTGGTAGTAGATGAGGCATACGCCGATTTTTCTTCACATACTGCTCTACCTCTATTGGGTAATTTTGAAAATTTAGTAATCTTGAGAACATTCTCGAAAAGCTTCTCGTTGGCTTCATTGAGGTTAGGATATTGCATAGCGAATCCCATTATCATTAATGAATTGAATAAGCTTAAATTGCCTTATAACACAAGCTATATATCTCAACAAGCGGGAATCGCTTGCTTGGAATTTATAAATGATGTGTATAAGCAAAATGAAAATATAATTAAAGAGCGGGACAGAATGATTACGTCCTTGTCTACTTTTAAAAACTTAAAAGTCTTTCCATCAGACGCTAATTTTGTTCTAGTAGAATTCAAAAGCAAGAACGACGCATACAATATATATTCCGAATTAAGAAAAAACAAAATTCTCGTGAGATATTACGATAATCTAGACTTGAATAGATTTCTCAGAATTTCGATTGGTAAAACCAATGAAAACAATAAACTTCTAGACATAATTGGTAAAAATGCGTAAAAAATTTATAAATCCGGAAACTAATAATAATCAATATAGTCACAATCTAATGAATTTAAGGAGATGTTCGAGAAATTTCATTTTTCTTTCCAAAAGATTCCATAAAATGTGGAAATTGTAACTATAATATAATTAAACCTTATCCGAAAGACTCAATATGTCCAAAATGTGGACAACTCATCAAAGCTATTGAGGATTATTTCGAATCGTTGAAACCAAAGGCTCAAGAATTCCAAACGAAGAAAACCACGGTTTCAACCAAATTTGGAGATAAGATAAAGGTAAAAAAAAAAGAAAGAGAAATCTCTTTAAAGAGCGATAAAATTCAATTCGATAACCCAAACGAATATATAAGTTTGTTGGGGATCACTTCGGTCAATAGAACGCCACTGTATCACAGTAATCCCAAATATGTGTATTTACTTGAGCTTTCTAATAATTTAGACTACATTGCTACTTCTATTCTTGGAGGACAATTGGAAAAAATGCTATTACTGTTAGAAAGAGAGACAAATTTGGAAAAACAAAAGTGTCAATTCTTCGTAAAAAACAATATAATTTATCTAGTGTATGGTTCCTTTCCCGATAAAAAAGGGAAGTGGATATTAGAACAAATGGCGAATCATTACTCTGAACTAACCAACTCAAAAGATGTAGATGATTTAGAAAAGTACGATAAATATCAAATCCAATCCAAATTCAAGGGAGTCTCAAGTTTTATATTAAAAGAATACTCAAAATTACAGGATGTTTTTTCAGATCAAGATCTTCCCTATGTGGAAGATAAAATTCGAATTGATTATTTGGGGTTATCATCACGCTCAATTGGAGTGATATCGCTATTATTGGGTGATGAGCTAAATGTGGAGGCTCCAGGTGAATTTGAGAATCCCGAGGATGAAAAAGAATTGAAGGAATCCCTTCTCACGGCAAAAATCGAAGCGATCGCCGCGAACACTTTAGGAAACACAGGAGCGGTTCCACGCTGGATAGCAGTTAAACTTGGATATCAACACTACCGATTTCTGACTTTTAAAAAGTATCCCAACGATTTTTTCTTGTATTTTCTTACTGAAGGAAATCTGGAAAAATTAAAACTCGTAGAAGAAAGGTTAGATCCAATTATTAGTAACATCACTCAAAAAGAATTTTTAGGGAATTTAAAGCCTTTTAATGAAGTGAAATCTGAACTAACAAAAATTTTAACGGAACAGCGCATGTTTTCCTAAAGTCCTGTTTGACAATACAACAGAAATCGGAAAGTTTTTAGAGAATCCAAAAATTTTTCATTATTGGAGAGTATATCGTTAGATTATTATAAATCCCCAACAAATTTACGAAAAATACCTCAATCATGAAATTGATAAGTCTACTGCTTTAGAAAAACTCAAGACTCTCGTTGAACAATCACAAGATCAAAAAACGAGAGTTTTATCGCTTAATTTAATAGAAAAATTACAACCATCTGAGAATAGGATTTATGGATTTCTTGAAAATTTAGCTATATCTGACAATCAAGACCAAATTCGTATTATTTCATCAAATTTTTTAGTAAACCAGTTTAAGGAGCGAGCATATCCTTTGATGCTGTGGATTATAACTAAAGAATCTAAATTCGAAAATAAGTTATTTTTCCATCAACTTTTAGGAGAATATGACTTCGAGGAAACAAAATGTTTTTTAATAAACTTCATCAATAAGAGCATTATAACGAAGGAAATTTCAAACATGAAAGATAACTTCGTTAGGAAATTTCAAAAAACATTGACAAATAGCAAGAAAAACGATTCATTTGCCCGTTTTTCGGTAGATCATTTAATACAAGTGCTTATTAATTTTTTCACGATTCAAACCCTAGTACACAAATTTTATAGCGTTTATTTTGAACTAAACCCTGATTTATGCCTAGTGTCTACTCTAGATCTTTCTGATATTGAATATGAAGTAAGAGGTTGGAAGAGCGAGTTTAGAAACAATATAACAGATCTAAGCGAAATTACTGGACTTCAAAATTTAAAACAATTAAAATCGTTAGATTTGTCAAATAATTCGATTGAAGATCTAGGATTATTAAAAAATTTAAAATCCTTAACACATTTAGATATTGCCAATAATCGGGTACGAGACATAAAAAATCTCGATACATTAGAGAAACTTGAAAACTTAGAATTTCTTGATATTTCTGGAAATATCATTGCCCAATATATTAGTGATAAGAAATTACAAATTACAAAACAAATCATAAACCGTAGGGACTTCTTTATGTAAGTAATTTACTTAAAAAATTTAGAAATACCAGTAAAAAGAAGTAAAATAAGAAAGAAAAAAAATTGTAAGATAAAAAATTATTCTGATGCTTCTGCTTTAGTTTCTTTTTTTGACGACTCTTTCATACTTTGATAAGAATCTTCAAGTACATTTAGATATTCTATAAGTACTTGATCAGATTTTGATTTCGAGTCATATCCCTGTTTTATTATGTTAAGTAGGTATTTTGGAAACAGTCGATCTAAGTAGAAGTCGGATATTAGACCGTAATATTCGTTATTTTGGTCGTCCTGAAATACCTGAATCATCTGGTTCTCCCAGAGTATTTTCAACACATCGTCAACATCATCGACGCCTTTTTTCTTTAATTTCTCGAGATCATTTTTCGTGACGATTGCTGTTCGTAGAAGTCGAATAGTTTCGTAAACTTGTGGATTAATCAGAGCGTCAATTATTCTTAGATTGTCGGCTTCAGATGGTTTATAGGTTTGGAAAAACTTTTTCACATCCGTTTTGTAATTCTCTGCTAATTGTTCGGGTAAACCTTTTTCAGCGGGATTTACTAGTAAATTAGATGGAGGTATACGTATCATTAAAAGGTCGTTTGTCAAAAAAACCAACTCAGAAGGCATTCCCTTTACTGATGCTTCCTTAACGACATCTCTTTTAATGAGTTCGATCAACACGCCTTCAAGATCTACGAATCCTTGTTTATACCTGTCTTTTAACCAAACTGTAAGTTCAGATTTGGATACAACACCTTCTTCTCTAAGTCTATTGATGATCATCCTTTTAATTTCGTCCTGATATGTGATAGCTAGCTGCTGTTCTGTGTTTAAAGTAGGGTACACCGATAACCGTCTGAATAAATCGGGAATCATTGGCAAATAGGCATCATCTTCAATGTTTTGAAGGATGATTCGTGAAATATCTGCTAAACCGCCTTCGTAAGAGTCTGGGTCGTCGTCAAGGTTCAACAATAGTAAAATGTAATATCCTTTTTCCGGCCCGGTGTAGTAGGAAGCGATGTTGAGCGAACCTACCATTAGACTGACCATTCCAGATTCTCCACTATACTCATGTGTACTATAAACCTGCATGAGTGTTTTATCGGTGATGTTTATCTCTTCGGGATATCTGGCTAAGATTTCTGTGCCGACTCGTTCGTCCCATTTCATTAATACTAATCCTACAGGCATTACTCTACACCTCCCTTGCTATTTTTGTTTTCATCCTCTTCTAGTTGCGATTCCGGTTCTTCTGTAGATGGTTGCGTTTCAGAGAGCGTTTCTAATTCTACTTTAGGTTCCGAATCTGGAAGTTTTTTGGCTTTTCTCACCTCTATACCTAAGATATCTGCAAGAGAGATACCAAGCGATTCCCATCGATCTCCGAGAATTTTTACAATGAACTCCTCCTTTGATGGATAAAGAACGGATTCAGATATCATCTTGCGATCTTTTATCTCGCTCTTCATCTTTCTCGCTCTTTTTACGAAAGTTGGAATTCTGGATTGTTGATAATATCGATAGGCAACAATGCCACCTGCTACTGCACTTGCAGAGATTACAATCATTAAGAAATAGAACATTGGGAATCCAGGCCAAATTTCAGCCATATTTATGACAATGGTGATCGGTATTGTTTCAGATTTGTAATTTTCTTTTGAAAATACAATTTCAGCATCTAGAGTTTGGGAAGTAAAGAACGCTTGAGGATATGAAAGAAATGAAAAAGTGTATGTTCCATCCCCGTTATCTGTTATGTTTACATCTTTGTATTCTTCACCACCAATTATTAGAGTTATCTCTGCATCTCTAACTCCGGTTTTATCATAAGAATCTAGTATATCAACCGTAAAGGATAAGGTTTCTCCAGAAACGAGTGTATAAAGCCGTTGTTCGAATTCATCCGATAAAGTCACATTTATTCTCTTATTGGATATTACAACTGTAATATCAATAATTTGAGTGGTAAAATTAGCTTTTGAAATCGTGAGACTGGCTCCAGTAGTATTTGATATATCATTCTCCATCAGTTTGATGTATTCGGTAAAATTAATTGAATATACACCCCCACCTTCACTTGTAAGAGTGGTTTCGTTACCTTGAAACTCCATTTTAACAGAAGCACCCTCTAGAGGAATATTTCTTGATAAATCTTGAATTGAAATATTAAATTCTAACGAATCCCCGTTATAAATTGTGATAATTTCGTCAGTGAATTTATCAGAGGGAAAATTAACATCGAATATTCTTTCTCTAACTCTTAAATCTACATAAGCGTTTCTTGTTTCGTAATAGTTCTTCTCGAATGTTAGAAAAATCGCATAACTTCCAACTGATCTGGTTTCTGAATCGAAATCAAGCACATAATCGTTACCACTTCGTATTAAATTAATGTTTGAACTTGGATCTCCAATGGGTTTACCATCATCATCTAATTTATACCAATAATAATAGGCTTTGTCGGCACCTCCTATTGATCTACCAAACAGTGAATCTGTAAATCGATAGGTAAAATTAAACGAATCTTGAACCCATATTGTAGTAGAATTGTGAAGTTATGAATTTGTACCATTTATAAC
>JAHPYY010000221.1 GCA_019058515.1 Promethearchaeota archaeon | reverse complement strand
ATTATAAAGAGGTGTTGCTATGCTTGTAAGGGTAATGACACTTCATTACGGGAGAAGAAATAAAACAATGTTGTATCGCGTCGATTACGGAGTAAAATTCAAGAACCCCAAGCGAGCCGACAAGTACTGCATGGTGTCCGCCCAAATGAACCATCCCGTCAAAACCGACTTTACCAAGCTAAGCGACCAATTCGACTATGTGAAGATCATGGTGAGAGGAAAGGAAACCGAAAGGATCCCCCATTACAAGTTTATGTTTGACCTAAAGACCCAAACCTACAGAATTGACAACATAGAACTGCGAACTTACAAAAAGGAGAAAGTAGAAATAGACTTAGATAGTTGGTGTACGTGTTGTGGTCAAAACAATAGCGTAGTAGATACTAACATGTGCCCCGAATGCATAGATTTTACCCACGAAGCGTTCTTTCAAACGAGAATTGACGCAATCAGCGACAAGTTAGAAGGAGTGCGAAAAGCTAAGTTCGATGACATGACTAAACGACAGCAAGCACGCGTAGTAGAGGAATTAATTAAAAAAGGGGCGATGTTTTAACCATGCAAACCCACAAAACCTATTACATGCAACTAAAACAAGACTTCAAAGTGTTAGACTATGAACGATAACGAGATAGTGAATAAGATGTTAGAAATTCAAAACCTCTATAACAACAACCCAAGCGACTTCCAAAGCGACGAGGAGTTCGTTAAATTAGCGAGTAAATTAACGCGCACAAGAAGAAGAAAGCCAATTACTATATGGAAAATAACTGTAGAGGAGGAATATTAATGACTGAGCAACATAAATTAAGGGACGCAAATAAATTGAACCAAATTCTTTCTACCGTAGCACATACATACGGCTTAGAATGCAGAAAGCTTCACGATTGGCACGACCTCAAAACGATTATCCTTCCCAATAATGACTTTGTAACCATTTCGCAGAAGCAAATTGTAAGACGCGGTATCTTTGTAGGGCGATACGAGTTCGTTAATTCCTACAGCGTAACCCTTGATAGCTCGGTAATACGCGAAAAAATTAAGCTACATCGGCTGCAAACCGCCCTTAACGACATCGTAGAATCCGAGCTAAGAAGGATCGCAATCGAGAATCAACTTTCAAATAGGGGAACCTAGAAAGGAAAAAAAGCTTTATAGAAGGTATTAATCATGAGAGAATCAGATTTTTTAATTTTAATTTTCTTAAATTACTAAATATAGTCTCTCTTATTGCATAAATAAGTTCTAAAATTCTTTTATTTAGCGAATGTTGCCTTTCCTTACGGATTTTTGCTTGTCGTGATTGCGCCCTTATTCCTTGGAGTTAGTGAGGAAAGACTTCGCTACTTTTTCTTTTCTTGTTGATTTATCCAATATCGAGAGTTTTTTAAATATCATATTATTATTATTCATAAAATTACACTTGAATAATTCAATTGTATTACTAATACGAATTGAAATTGTGGAGAAGATATAAACTTGGCAAAGAAAAAAAGTAGTTGGCTTCAAATGCCAAAAATTCACTCAACTTTTAACGATGAAAAGCTAGAGGACACATTGATAAACAAAGCAATAAATTTATTGTCAACTGACTCTAAGGAAGCTCCATCTTTTATTTTTCTCACTGGTGGATTTTTTGATGTAAAAGGTTTTGCGTACTCAGCATTGAGGGCTTGGAAAGGCGCTGTGAAACCATCAAGCAAAAGCGCGCGTCAACCGTTATTAGAAGCAACATTTGCGTCGTTATCAGTGTATTTGAGTTCTTTACTAGCCCTTCAAACCGATTTTTACTATGCGTATGAAGAGATAAAGGAAATTCTGCTAGAGAAAAAGAGGGAGGATCTTTGGACGATTATTTCTGAAAAACTTCCCTTCATATCCTTACCTCCCAAGGAAATGTATGGGAGTCAATTATCTCCAATCTCACCTTATTACGTTATCCGTCAAGACGATGAAATAACTTTGGGAGAAATATATCCTTCAGCGTATCTCACATCTGTTATAACATCGATAAAAACGAGATTTTTCGTTTTCTTTCAATATCAAGGATATACAGCGTTTGGATTCTTTAATTCGTTGCCAGAACAAAAGAGGTTTGGATTTGAAGAAAACGCGCGGGAAATAGCCGATGAGACTTCGCAAGAAAGCTTACTAAAGTATGCAAAAAACGCTAAGAATGTGAAAGAGGTACTGATTTCTTTAATACACGCACATAACAACGCGTTTTTATCTCAGTATTTAGTTGAAGATTATGAATTGCTATTAAATAGACTATTAAAAGAGGATTGATACAGTTAGAAAGAGGTGTAAAAAGTGGTAAATGTAGGATTGTTAGGAGATGTATCCGTTGGAAAAACGTCTATCTTAAGACTCTTCGTTCGCTATTTAAACAAAGGTGATATAGAAAATGTCGAAGGAGGACTTAAATGCACTGTTGTAAAAACAGACTTTTCGGGAGAAGCTACCATCCCTAAAGGTGGTGGAACAGAAAAAGAGACCAAAACCATTCATCCTAATCGGTTGGTGTTTAGAGAAGACGAAAGCAAGAAAGCGCACACAATTTTTGCTCCTGGAGGAGATCGCTCTAGAGCTGTTGTAAAGATGGGCATCATAACCATCAGTAGAATCGCCACACAGATAATTGCTATTTTTGCTCTTGATCGGGAGCTAGACCAACAATTCGAATTCTTTAACGATGTACGATTTTTTCCAGATCACATTTATGTCTGTATTAATAAAGCGGATTTAATTGAAGGAGACATTAACAAAAAATTCGAGGAGGTTAAGAAGAAGATCACAGCTTTTTTCAAGTCGCGGAAAATAACAGTTGACGATTTCTTTATAACTTGTGGTGAAACTTTAGAAGGATTCAATGACATCGAGACTTACAACAACCATGTAGCAGAAATGATTCTAAAAATCTGTACTACTCATTCTTAATAATAACTTTTTTAATTTTGATATTACAAGAATCAATGGGATTTAAAATAAAATTAAGTCCTATTTTTTCCTTGCGTGAGTTGTGTATATAACTTGTTGATGTTAATACGATACCCAATTAAAGGAGTTAAACTAACTTTCTGGCGGGTTGGTTTATCAATTTCAATATAACCCAATTCTTCTAACTCTTTTAAATCCTGAGAAACATCCTGCTTCTTTCTTAATTTCTTCAATTCGATTGAATTCGTGGTTCCTGAATTTTTTAAGCACAACGCAATAATACATAATAAAGTCGCTGCTAACCTAGGCACTAAATCAAAAGAAGTCGCTTGAATTAACTCAGTTGTCTCAAAATCATGTGCTAAAAACCAATGAGCGTCAATAGGATTAAACTTAATGTTCAAACCAAGAGGAGCGATGTAATTGGATAAGTTTATTAGAATATTATAGAGATATAAGGTTTTATTTTTGCCTTTTAAATTGAGACTTTCCATTATTTCCTCTTCTGTCGCTCCCATTTGGAATAAATTTTTTTTTCTGCTAAGTAAATACGTTACAAAAGATAAGGTATTCATATGTTTTTATCATCTCGCTTAATAATAAATTGAATTCGTCTCTTTTTGGTATTTCAATTTGCCCGATTGTAATAAGTGTAAAAAATAAACAAAATTTTCAAATAGCTTTTCTTGATTAGTTTCATCTTTAAAAATTAATTCGTAGGGGCAGGGGAGACTATCTTTTATGTTATTGTAAAAATTGTTCATTTTTTCTATGAAATTTTGTTCAGGCATTTCCAGAAAAAAATTTCGAGTCTTTTTAATCATATCCGGATGCTCAAATATAAGATGAGATTCTCTTTCTTTTACTAAACTCCTTTTACATTTGTCTAAATAATTTTGCGATATTGACGGCAGATTGAAGGGTGAGATCCAAGAATATCTCAATACTTGGGAAATAGTTGCTTCTGAGGGCTCGTTTTCCAAGAACTGAAGCACTACATTCGTTTTACCTAGGGAATTGATTAACTTCTGTAATTCCTCGAATTTTTGAGCTAAAAGTAAAGAAATCTCCTTAAATAGTTCCGAATACGGAAAAATGTTCTCTATATTCAAAGAATTCTTCAAATCCACGAAAAGGGGAACTAATTCCGTTTCTAATAAAGTTATTCTTCCGTTAAGAAGATTGTCTTTTATTTTTTCTACTTCTGCTGATATTTTCTCTCTAATGTCTTGAAGTTTGGCGTTCATTCTTTGCTATGAATTATTTTTGGTTTAAAGATCGTAGAAATCTCTTCTTTTCCAATTCTTGCAACACCTATTAATTTGTCTGCCAATAGAAACAGAGAATTTGGTGCTTTTGGTAAAAATAACATCATCTGTATAGGGTTTTCGTTTAGGGTGGACTTTATCAACTGATAGGTTATTTCCGAGTTTTTATCGTCAAGAAACATCGCAGCCTCGTCAAGCATACAAAGAGATGTCGCTCTTATTTCTTGAAGAGCTAAAATTAAGCAAATTGAGATCATGGATATTTGACCACCACTTAACGCTGAACATGATACCATTCTATCTTTAGATACTGAGGCTTTTATATCTACACCTAGCGTTTCAAACTCCCCGATTAAACCGATGGAACAATAAACTTTTATTTTTGATTGTTTAAACTTTTTGTTTATTAAATCTTCAATTTCAGTTAAAACGACTTTAAACTTATCATAAAAGGTAAGCTCCATTTTATCTTCCGCTTTTAGTGCGGACTCAATGTCGCTTTCTAAATCTACTTGGTTTTTAGTCAAACTTTTCAAAGAATACAAGGTTTGTTCTTTTTCAACAAGTATCGAATCGTCGACATCGTAAAATTTTAATAATTCGCGATCAAGGTTTTGTAAATCTTCTTGAATTTTCTCTAGAGCTCGCGGCTTATAACTCTCTTTTTCAATTAGCGGTTCTAATTTTTCGCTAATTCTTTCAATTTCGCTATTTTTCTTTTCCAATTCAAATTCATAAGTATTTAACTCCATTTCCTCGCGTTTTAGGGCAAATTGCGTTTCCATATGCTTTTCTCTAAGGTTTTCTCGATTATTGATAATCTCGTCCTTTTGTTCTTTTACTGTTTTAATTTTAGTTGTTATATCTACAATATCATTTTCAATAACTCCTAAGTCTCGAAATATGTTAAAAGCTGCTTGGTCAGCTTCTTTGAACTGATCCATTTTCTGCGTGTGCGAAGCTTTTAATTTATTTATCTTTTCCTTAATCGTATCCAGTTTTATCGTAATACTTTTTAAATCGTCGCTATTTTCTTTAAGCTTTAACTTCCATTGCTTTATATCTTCATTAATCTGATTTATTTCAGTAGGTATTTTTCTTAGTTTCTCACTAATCTGGAATATTTCTGGTTTAGCTCGCTGTTTAAGCGTTTCAATTTTTTGATTTAATTCTCGAATCTTAGACTTGATAATTTCATTTTGTTTCTCCGTTTCGTTCCGTTTTTCGTAAATTTCGTTTTTCTTGGAGGTTAATCTTACCCGTTGATTAAAAGAGTAATATAAATCGTTAAAACCCTGTTTTTGTTTGTACAATTGCTTTTGTTCGGTATCTATCTGTTTTGCTTTTTCTTTATTTATCAAAAGTTTCTGATTTAGTTCCTCGATTTCCTTCTCTAGTCGTTTCGATTGCTCTTTTTGAGTCCCGGTGCTAAGTAATCCTTTTAGTTTTTTCACGAAAGGGGTTTCGTACACATATTTATAGGAGACAATCTGCTTACCTTTTAACGTAACGCATTTACCTTTAAACCCTTCATTCAAATACAAATGTTTAGCTGCAATGTAATTATCTACGACTATACAGTTCTTAACTTTCGAATAGATTACTTTTTTTATGTCTTCATCATCGTTTGAAACACCAATCAATTCGGCAATGTATCCAATTACTCCCTTGCTTGAAATTTTAGGAAATTTCGAAATTGGTTGGTCTTTTGGCACATAGATGTTACAATACGCGTTAAACTTTTCCTTAATTTTATTGAGTAATTCAGCCGTATCCCAATCGCTAGCGATAAAACTATATAACACGCGCTCTCCCAAAATTGATTCAATAGTGTAGCTTAACGAGTCGTCATATTTCAAAAAATTGATAATAGGCCCTTTAACGCTAAGTTCTCTTTTATTAATCTCTTCAACAAGGATGTTTATACTAGTAGGAAGAATTACCTTGCGTTCTCTTAATGAATTCCTCAGCAAGTTAAGATTTCTAAATCTTTTGTTTTTCTCGATTTCTAGCTCTTTTATATTCGATTCGTAGTCGAAAAGTTCTACTCGTAATTTTTCGATTCTAATATCAATTTTTTTCAATAAATCAGGGGTTGGATTATCAAGGAACCACTGATTTTGTTTTAGCTTGTGTTCTATATCTTCAACGCTTTGGAAAATTTGATTTATTTCTCTGTTTAATTCTGTAATATACTCTTCGTTTTTCTCGAACTCCTTTTCAAGTTTAGTTTTAGATTTAATATAATTATTATATTCTTCGATTAGTTTTTGATTTTCTTCCAAAACTTTTGAGAGTTTTGCTTGTTCTTTGATGAGATCGTCAAACTCATTTTCCAACTTCCCTATTTCGCTAGTTATAGAACTTTTATCCTTTTCAAGTTTTTCGATATTATACTGATAATTAACTTCGATTTCCTTTTCCGCGTTAAATTCTTTTTCGATTTTGTTAATTTCTTCTTTGAATCTAATTTTATCTTCTTTCCATGACTCAACTTTTTCGATGTATTCTTCCTTTTTGTATTTTAACCTTCCTAAATCTTCAGTTTTTAAGCTTAAATCCTCATCTATTTCATTAATTTTGCTTTTGTAAATTTGTAAGTTAGCAACCTCTTCGCTTATTACCTCCTCTAGGTTGTTTACTTTTACTTCGATTTTCTTAATAACCTCTGCAATTTGAACAATTTCTTCCAATATTTTTTTTCGATTCGCCCACAACAGCTCATCTTCGAAATCCCTACGGACTTTTAGTAATTGGTGCTTTTTTTCTAATTTTTCTAACTGTGGTTTTAGTAATTCTAGAGTAAGATTTAGCGTGTTTTTCCTCGTCTTTAAAGCATTTAATTCTTTGCTTAGCTCTAATACCTTTTCCTTTTGCCTAATTATTTCTCTCCTTAAATCGCTTAACCCAATTCCTTCCTCTAAAAACTCGCATAATTCTCTTGGTTTAAGATTTTTTATCAAATCGATTTTCCCTTGGCTTACAAAAGCAAACAAATTATCGGGATTATAATTAAAGGACTTTAAAAGATCTTGAATATTCTTAGCGTTAACTTTCACAAATTTATCAGAATTAGGTTTTTGCATAGAAAATGTGGGCGATTGACCTTTAATAACTGATCTGCGAATCTTTACAAGTTCTTTTCCTGATTTAATGTGAAGTTCAACAATAGCGTGGTTTTGACCGTGTCGAATGAAATCTGACCACTTTGAATAGCGTTCATCCCTTGCGTTACTTCCTAAAGCGAATTTTATTGCTTGGAATATGCTAGTTTTCCCCGACCAGTTCGGTCCGATGATAATCACGAATTTTGAATCTGATAATTCAATCTCGTCTCTCTGAAACGATAGAAAGTTTTCCAAGATAACTTTTTGCAGAATAGCTACCTGATTGTCCTTATGTTCAATAGCTTGTTTTGTCCCTTTTTTGTTTGACACGTGTCTCTATCCTTTTCACTACTTTTTTTCAAAAAATTGTTTTATTTGCTCAATCCTTTTTTTACCCTTCTCTAATTTCAATTGAGCTTTTTCAGGAGATTCATTCAAGATGAATGGATATTCTGATAAAATTTTTCTATCGTTTTCTTCTAAAACTTCTTTATTCGTAAGTTTATCTATTATTAAAACTAACTCGTTATAATTTTTGGAAGCCGCACTTTCGTATAATTGATCCTCCATAAAATCAGAATACCTCTCTTGGTCGATCTCTTCGAGTATAGACTGTCGTTTTCCCTTAAAATCCTCTTGAGTCTCCCATTTTTGTGAATTTTGAAAATCCCCCCTGCTTGAGAGATATTCTGATCCATGTTGAAATGGTTTCATTGATGGAATAAATTCGTTATCGTCTAAGGTCATAATAAGTGCTTCTGAAATTTCGTTACTTTTAGCATTCAAATCGGAATTGATAAAATGTTTTAAAATACCGATCCTAACGAAATTGCGAATGTCTAGTACTTCCCAGTTTTGTGTAATTTCAACGATTCTGTGTAAATCGAAAGAAATGTTTGAGTATTTCTCTAATAGACTTCTAAGGTAGTTTTCTCTTTCTAGATCAGACAAAATAGGTACATTTACCAACAAATCGAAAAATTCAAAAATTTCGTTAGAAACTAATGGAAGTTCGACAAAGTTATAACAAATCCATATGAATACCGAGTTATATTCAAGAAAATTGATAGGTATAAAAACTGAAGAGAAGTTTTCTAAAAACTTTCGAAGGGCGTTTGTTTCCTTGAAAACTTCGTTCAATATCCCCTTTTGCTCAATTAATAAAATCCAAAATCTCGCGTTATCCTCTGTCTTCTCATCCACTTCTTCTGAAGGCGTTTCTGTTTCAACTTTTTCTTCTTCAATTCTGAAATTTGAGAGATCCGAGAGAAATTGTTCTACATTGTTTTGGATTGTAGTTTCATCTAAGACAAGAATACCTAATTGGAAGTTCTTTGCAATCAATTTAATGTAGTCAACTATATCTGATCCAGGGTTTACATTAATTAGCAATTTACCACTGGGCTTGATAAACTTATAGAGTTCTTCATTACCACCTTCTGAAACACAGATCTTTATATAATTTATAATATCATCGTATTTACTTCTCAAAAATATTTCTTCTTTATCTATTTGAATTTCTAAAGGAGAAATCTTCTTAAAATAGCGAATTATGTTTTTTGGAAGGTTTAAACTCATCACTGAATTGAAATGTAGAATTATTTGATATTTAATGGATAATATTAATGAAAATTATAAATATTTAAATATTTGGTCGAGTACATAGAACATTTCAGAGATTAAGGAAATTCTCTCCGACAAAAAATTTTAAAAGTTAAAATAAAATCTCAAATTCTATATTCCATAAAACATCGAATTAAAATAGAGGATAAATTTTGGTGGAACCTTTACAGCAAACCGATATTAAGTTAAAGATTATTAAAGAGAAACACACGCAAATACCTTCTTTGATGAAAAAACTGGAAATTTCTTGTTGGCTGATCTTCGCTAGAGAAACCATTACCACGCCAGACTCCATAATGGAATTGACCATTGGAACAGATATGGTGTTACATTCGGCGTTTATATTTGCGTTTAAAGGAGAGGAATTTAAAAAAATTGCAATTGTAGGCAATTTTGACGCACACGAACAAAAAGTCAGAGGATTGTGGGACGAAGTAGTTGGATACGAGAAGGGAATTTCGAATGATTTGCAAAATGTCATCCAAGAGTTGGACCCTAAGAACATCGCGCTTGATTACTCAATAGATAGCATTATCTCTGATGGCTTAACTCATGGAATGTATTTAGTATTAGAAAAAATCCTTGATAACTACAAACACAAGTTTATAAGCGCCGAGAAGCTTATAAGTGCCTTAAGAAGCGTGAAAACACCCACAGAGATTGAGTTAATTAAAAAAGCGTGTCAGATTACTGAAGAAATCAACTCAAACATGACACCTTTCATCCGCGTAGGGAAAACCGAAACTGAATTGCAGGCGCTTTTCTATAAGGAAATGGACAAATTTGGCGTTCAAGAAGCGTGGAATAAATCGCAATGCCCAATGATCGATGCGGGTCCAGATAAAGAACTTGGACACGTTGGTCCTCAAGAATCGAACAAGACAAAACAAGGGTATACGTTACATAATGATTTTGGGGTAAGATTCAATGGATATTGTTCTGATTTACAACGGCTATGGTTTTTTGGCTCAAAAAATGAAGTACCAGAGGAGTTACGCCACGCTATCGATACAATTATTGAAGCGATCCAAATCGCAGCTAGAACTATTAAACCAGGTTTGCAAGGGTACGAGGTAGATAAGATTGTAAGGGAATACATCGTTTCAAGGGGTTATGAAGAGTACAAACATGGTTTAGGGCATCAAGTTGGCATTCAGGCTCACGATGGAGGAACTCTCATGGGACCTCTATGGGAGCGCTACGGCGATACTCCCAAACAACTTATAGAGGAAAATCAAGTGTACACAATTGAACCCAGCTTAAGGACAAAATCTAACGGTATGATTGCTTTAGAGGAGATGATACTTGTAACTAAGGATGGGGCGAAGTTTATAGTACCTCCCGTTGAAGACTTCATATATATAACTTAAAAAATAGTCAAGATTCGAAAACTCTTGTTGATATATGTTTATACATCCTTGAAATTCTATTAAATTTTTAAGCGATAATTGTTATCTGTAGGATGATATATATGGCAAAGTTTTACGATATTGATCTAAAAATTGAAAAAAAAATTATTGCGGGAAAACACGACGCACTCTTAGTAATTGACATGCAAAACGATTTTTTACCAGGTGGAAGTCTTGCAGTAGAAGATGGTGACCACATTATAGATGGAATAAACGATTTAATACCTATATTTGTTAATGCATATGTTGTTCACACTCAGGATTGGCATCCGCCAGATCATTTGTCTTTTGCGAGTAATCATTCAGGGAAAAATCCTGGAGATGAATTCACCTCAAAAGATGGGGCTATTGGACCTGTATTATGGCCAGATCACTGTGTCCAAAACACATATGGCGCCCGTTTTCACAAAAAGATAAATACGAGAATGGTAAATAAAATTATACAAAAAGGAATGAATCCTAAAGTAGATAGCTACTCAGGATTTTTGGAAAACGACAAAAAATCCGAAACTGGATTAAAAAACTACTTAAATTCTGTTGATGTAAAAAGGATATTTATATGTGGACTAGCATTGGATTATTGCTGCTATAATACGGCGATGGATGGTATGGATCTAGGATTCGATACATATTTCATAGTAGATTTAACAAGAGGCGTAGATTTACCTCCAGGGAATGTCGTAAATACGATAAACAACATGAAAAAGAAAAAAGTTAAGTTCGCTGTGGAAAACAGTTTTAGCTTCTGGTAATATATAGACTACTTGAGATAACTTTCAACAACTTCGCTTATTTTCGCAATATTGGAAGCGAAAAATTACTAAGTATTTGAAAACTAATAAAAACTATTGTTTTCTCGCTGATTCTTCGACTAAAACTTTGAAATTCTTCGCAATATCCTCTAAGTTGGAAAAGCTAGGTATATCATGGCTACCTACTAACTTGGAAAGGTATCTGACTTCCTCTGACTCACCTATAAGAAACAAAAACACTGGTTTTGAAGAATTTTTAAAGACTTGAACTATTTTTGCAACATCGTTAACTGCTCGAAATTGTGTCGAACAAAAGAACATATGAAAAAAACCTTCGATCTCTGGTTCTTGCAATAGAGCGTCGTATACCTTCTCAAACAGTTTTTCGGGTGACATACCTCTTGTCCATGCTCTTTCCATTGCGGGCCAAATATCCACAAATGCAAACTTATTGGGAGGCATCCACTCTGGAAACAAATCAACAAGCGTTTCATAGGTTTTTTCCCCAAAATAAGGTAATTTAAGATCCTGCATCATGGTTAAATCAGAAGCAATAGTACCCGCTCCACCTGAGCCAAAAATCATCGCAAGACCTCCCTTAGTAGGAAGTTGTTTTTTAGAAGCGTACACCATCGAAAAAGTGCGAGCGAATTGAAACAACTCATCAAAATTCTTAGCATGGACTATTCCTGCCTGTTTAATGATTGCCTTAGTCAACCTCGCGTTTTCAGACAAAGATCCTGTATGACTTAAAGACGCACCTTGACCTTGAGAGGTTAATCCACCTTTCACTAGGATTATGGTTTTATTTGGAATACTTTTAACTCTTTTACACAATTCTATGAACTTTCTCGGATTTTTGAACGATTCCAGATACATCGCAATTACATTCACCTCGGAGTCATTTATAAAATATTCTAAAAACTCAAGTTCACTTAAATCCATTTTATTACCGACAGAGCATACATATCTGAATCCGATATTTGGATATTTTTCGGCTATATGCGTGAAATATCCCCCGTTTAACATGCCTGACTGAGAAATGACTGCGATGTTCCCTCGTTTGAAGGTAGTGAATATCATAAAAGAGGTAAAGTAACCGCTTCTATCTGGAGAATCGCTATCGGCGTCGATTCTCGTGAGTCCCATGCAATTGGGACCAACCACCCGAATTTTAGAGAAATTATCAGTTATTCGAATAATTTCATTTTTCAATTCAATTCCGTGTGCGCCTACCTCTTCAAAACCTGAAGCTTCAATGATGGCTCCTTTAACACCTTTTTGAATACATTCCTCAAGAATTTGTGGAATGGCCTTATTAGGAATATAAAAAATCGCAACATCTACAGGTTCTTCAATGTCCAATACAGACTTTTTAAATTCAATTCCACTAATCTTTCCGTTAGCATTTGGATTTACTGGAAACGCTATACCCTTGAAATTATTTACGATAAAATTTTGAAATATACGATGCCCTCCTTTGGCAGGATTTTTTGAAGCTCCAATCACAGCAACCGATTTAGGATGTAAGAGTACATCAATAATATTATTTGACAATTTTGGTCACTCTACGATTAGTTTAAACCTAGAAATAGAATATTATTTGAAATGGTACTTGAAATTTTAACTTATTCTTTAAAATTCACAACTTTCTTATCAACTAGAATTAAATTTTAAAAGAATAAAAAGTAACTAATCAAAAAAAGTTAAAAAGCTTTAAATCTCTGCTGCTTTAATTGCTATGTCAAACGGAAGTTCTGAGTCTGGTTTGCGAGATAATCTTTTCGGCTTGTAAAATACAATCACTAGTATTAAAATAATTCCTAAACCTATACTGCCAAAAATTTGAAAGATCATTCCATCAAATAATCCCAATCCCCCTGCAAAGTTGAAACAAAAGTGATAAACGACCGTAACTAACAAGCTTCCGTTAGTATTGTTATAAGCCCAGGTGAAAAGAATAGCTAACACAATAACTATTGGAAGATAAATATAGAAGGCCATTCTGGGTTGAATCCAATATAGCGGAATGTGCCAACACGCCCATATTATCCCTAAAATAACGCTAGAGATTAAAGCAGAAAATTTCGATTCTAGACGAGGTAGTACATATCCTCGCCAACCAGCTTCCTCGCTTAAGGGCCCCATAACGAGTTTTTCGATTATAGCGAGAAAGAAGGTAAATGCCGTAAATTCTGGAAAGACAACCGTGCCCCCTAATAGAATATATATAATTGCAATAAAAAGCGGATAAACGAGTAAAGCAATACCTACAAGGTAGTACAGTGGATGAGCTCTCCATTTCAAGAATCCAGAATACAATTTCTTGATTTGTTGAAATCCCCCGTTTAATCCTGCTAAAATTGTCGCAGAAATTGTAGGACTAGATACGGAAATAACGAGGACTATGTTCTCTACGATGGGAAATGTCCCGAGACTCCTAACTAAGAGGATAATAACTACCCCGAGTATCATTATCAAATAGCTTAAGACGAAAAAGATAATAGTAGAATATTTTTCAATAAAACCCATAAAACATCAACCTTCTCTATAGTACTAATTATTTAAGATTTACTTAATCATTCTCTCTTATGGAATTTTCCATTCAAATAATCTAAATCTATAACTCAAAGGGTAATAAAACCATGAGAATTTAGCAGATTTGAATAGGGAAGAATTCTTTCAATTTCTTAATGATTGATTTAAATTACCCCATTAAACCGCTATCATCAATCAAAGTAGAACTATTTGATGAGTTTTGGTCCCAGAGAATGAAAACTATCCACAAGGTTACTATTCCCCATGCTTTAGAGAAATGTGAAAAAACTCGGCGTATCGATAACTTTCGAATCGCTGCGGGCACAATTAATAAGAAAAACCTTTCAAAATTTCCATTTGACGATTCTGATGTGTTTAAATTAATAGAAGGAATAGCTTACGATTTAACTTTAAATAAAGTCCCCGAATTGGAAGAAAAAGTTGACGAGTTAATTGAATTAATCGGTTCAGCCCAAGAAAAAGACGGATATATCTACACTCATCGAACTGCTAATCTTTCTAAACCCCATCCATGGATAGGTAAAAATCGATGGGAATTAACATCTATTTACAGTCACGAGCTTTACAATGTGGGTCATTTATATGAAGCGGGAGTGGCGTATTATAACGCAACTGGAAAAAGAAAATTACTAGATATTGCGTTAAAAAACGCAGAATTGGTATACAAAGAATTTGGACCAGGAAAAATTGAGGATCCTCCTGGTCATCAAGAAATTGAGCTTGCGTTATTCAGGTTGTTTCATATAACCCAAGATGAGAGATTTCTTTCTCTCGCAGAATTCTTTTTGAATGCTCGCGGGAATAAAAATAGGAAAAATTACGATTTTTATCTGCATAAAACAGAGGAACAATTTCCATGGAAGGGAGAACACCGACTCGAGTACAACCAAACTCACGCTCCAATAATAGATCAAGAAACTGCTACGGGACACGCTGTAAGAGCCATGTATATGTATTCTGCCATGACGGATTTAGCAGTCAGTTCGAAAGACAATCGTTATTTGAAAACTTTAGAAAAAATATGGGATAACATAATGTCAACAAAAATCTATATCACTGGTGGAATTGGAAACGAGCTAACGGGAGAAGCTTTCGGAGAAGAATACCTTTTACCAAACGCTACGGCTTACAACGAGACATGTGCGGCAATAGGGAACATTCTGTGGAATTTTAGGTTGTTTTTGCTAAAAGCTGAGTCCAAATACATTGATGTATTGGAAAGGACTCTCTACAATGGATTTCTCTCCGGATTAGGGCTTGATGGTCGGCACTTTTTCTATACCAATCCCTTACAAACCACGGGAAACCTCCGTAGAAAGAAGTGGTACACCTGTGCGTGCTGTCCTCCTAATATTATACGCCTAATACCGACCATTCCAATGTTTATTTACGCTTGGAAAGCGGATACGGTTTATGTTAATTTATTTATCGCAAGTAAAGGAGTTATCGAATACGGGCAGAATAGAATAATTTTTACTCAAGAAACCAGATATCCTTGGGAAGATAATGTAAATATCAAACTTGGTCTTTCAAAACCCACGAAATTAAATCTGGCTATTAGAATTCCTGGCTGGCTTAAAAACCACCCGCTACCTAGCGATCTATACCGATATGTAGCTAAAAATGTGGAAAACATGAGTATTAAAATAAATGGCATAAGTTTTGACCTTCTCGAAAAGAATGGTTACGCTATTATCTCTCGGTTATGGGAGGACGATGACGAAGTTGAGCTAGAGTTTCCCATGAAAATTAGAAGAATTGTAAGCAACCAAAAAGTAGTCGAAAATATTGGGAAGGTGGCTCTCGAGCGAGGTCCAATTGTCTTTTGTTTTGAATCCGTAGACAACGACTTTTACGACCTTCAAAAAATAGGAATAAGCGATGAAGCAGAGATGCATTATGAGTTTTACAAAGATTTACTTAATGGCATAGGAACAATAAAAGTAGAAACGGATGCTTTGAAAGATCAACAAAAACTCATGGCGATTCCCTATTACGCGTGGGCACACAGAGGGAAGAGCAAGATGACTGTATGGATGAACAGGGGATAAAGTTCTATAAAAGGAATTAAATTTACCAGAATTAGTATTTGCATTATTTAGCTTAATTTAAACATAGTTTTGTTATTTTGAATTAAATTTTAATACTATAAAGAATAACTCTTCAGTAAAATTACTCTTGAAATCAACTATTCAAAATTAGATTAAATTATGTCAGATCTCAAGAAAGAACAGCAAGTTTTAGATATTGGGGGAATTAAACTAGGAGGAAAAGTTGGAGAGTATCCTACGGTTTTAATTGGGAGTATTTTCCATAAGGGTGACAAAAAAGTAATAGACGAAAGAAAAGGAGATTTTGATAAGAAAAAGGTTGAAGAATTAATCTTTCTCCAAAAAGAACTTTCAGATAAAAGCGGGAATCCATGTATGTTAGATGTTGTGGGAACAAGTGAAATTGCGCTTCAGAAGTACATACAATTTGTTATTGAATTATCAGATGATCCCTTTTTATTAAATGCCATTTCTGCAGATGTCAGAATTAAAACATTAAAATTCATAGAAGAAATAGGTTTATCTGACAAAAATAATACATACATCGCTTAATTACATGATTCTTGAGGAAGAAATTAAAGCTATTAAGAAGTATAACATTAAATCAGCGTTAATACAATCCTTTAATCCTAGAGATCCAAGAATCTCAGGAATGGTAGATATTTTAAGAGGAAAAAAAGATTCTGAAGGTTTAATTGATAAGTCACAAAGAGCTGGTTTAGAAAACATACTACTCTTTACTAGTGTTTTTGAGTGTCCCTCAATAGGCGTTGCAGCAAGGGGGATATATACATTAAAAGAAGAATTTGGATTACCAACTGGAACAGCTCCAGTAGGCGTAATTGGTAGATGGTGTATAAATAATGAAAAATTTAATGGTAACTTTAAAGATGCTTGTGAATCTGCTGGAGTTGCTTTAGCACAAGCTATGGGTGCTGATTTCATCATTTACGGTACTTTAGAAAAGGCTGAACATATTTTTCCTTCAGTAGCATTGGTTGATACTATGATTAGTTTTAATTCAAGAATTACATTTAAAACGAAAACAAAAATAGAAGAACATCCAATTAACAAACTATATTAAAAATGAACTCATAAATCCACATTTCTTTTAATTATTTAAATCCTCAATTAATGTGAGTATTCTTTTTTTGTAGAGAGGATGAACCGAGTAAAAATTTTAAAGAGGGTTTTGATGCGTGGGTTAGTTTTTGATGTTTTATCCAAGTATTTGGATTAACACTTAATTTTAATAGATCTTTAATTTATTAAGCAATTTTTCTTAATTTTGAATAGCTAGTGCCCTAGATCTAACTTGTTGTAATTAAAACTTAAGAAATAAAAAAGTTCAGAGAAAAATGATTTTTTCCCAACAAAAAAGACCAGAAAATTTAGAATTAATTATGCGGAAAATCGATTATGACTATTATCCCCCGATAAAGAAGAATAAATATTGGTCTGAAAATAGTCCAGTTATTACACATTTCCTTAATGCGTTTCAAGCAACATTTCCCGAAGGTGAAAAACTCTTTATACAAGCGGCAATGGATGGTGCCAGTATTCTCTTTAAAAAGGGAAATATGGACCGCCAGTTTAAACTAGATTTAAAGAAATTTATACTTCAGGAAGCCTTACATAGTCAGCAACATATTAAGTGGACAAAAGCTCTAATTCAGATGGGATACATCGGCTTAAAATCGTACGATAATCATTTAAAGCGATTTAGGATTTTTTCCCAGAAACATTTCCCTGTTATTCTAAGATTAGCAATTACTACTGCTGCAGAACATTATAAAGCCTCACTTGCCTATTTATTCACCCACATTATACCCAAGATTCTTCTCCACTTCCCAAGGGAATTTAAAGGGTTATTATTATATCATGCAATGGAAGAAATCGAACACAAAAGCGTTTGCTTCGATTTATACCATAGTATTTCTGGAAGTTATGTAATTCGGATATTTGGTTTTCTATTTGTAACTCTTGATATTTTATTTAGTGTGTATCTTCGGATCCGGTATCTTCTAAAAAAGGATAGAAATTTCGTCTTTAAGACACGGTTACAACTATTCGAATTCATTTTTGGGAGAGGAGGACTAGCTAAAGGGCTCTTGATTAGAGTTAAGAATTTTCTAAAACCTTCATTCCACCCTTGGGATACTGATGAACGGAAACTTGTCAATAGAATTTTTCAAAATCATCAATCCGGATTAAATATAACCCCCTTTAAAATTTAAAATCACCCTAGATAGTATAATAGTAAAGTAATACGCATTCAATTACTAAGTCACTATTATTCGAAGCAACTAAATTCCCTTCTAATATCCTTACAATAAATAAGAGTTTCTAAGTGAGAGTTAAACACCTCAGATTAGCGAGTTGTTCTTTTTTTAATCTTCATAATCCTTGTTTTTTCTTTTAGCATAGATACCCCTTGTACAGCTTCTTCGATGCTATGAAAAACAGGAATATTAGACAGTTCCAAGGCCTCGGTTATTGTTCCATATTTAGGGATGTAGGGAATAAAGCACACAAGAGGCTTTCCTTTAAGACTTACTGTATTTGCAATCCTCCTCCCTATTTGAAACGATATAGAAGGCGTGTAAGGTAATATTAACACTATGATGCACTCAATCCTTTCAATTTCTGATAAGTAATGAATGAGATTTTCTAGATCCTCATCTTTTGCCGAGCCAGTAAGATCTATAGGATTTCCAAACGTGGCAATATCTCTTGCAACGGGATTTACTAAACTTCGCATTTCATTCTGTTCTTTTTCAGTGAAATCAACTGCTTTTAGATTATATACCTTTAATAAATCAGCACAGATAACTCCATGCCCTCCCGATAATGACAAAATTGCCACTCTCCCTTCAACTACTGTATTGGGATCAAAAGGCTTTTTCTTATGTGATAAAATGTCTAGTAATTTCAAATCGGTTAACAATTCTAGTTCTGTTAGCGGTTGAATAATCAAGTTTTGCTTTAATGCTGCTTGTAGAATTCTCTCGTTACCGGAAAGGCTTGCAGTATGAGATTGAGTAGCTTTTTTTCCTTTTTCTGATAAACCCCCAAAATATACAATCACCTCATCATCGGATTCTTTAGCTAATTTGAGAAATTGCCTACTCTTTGACGCTTCAAACGACTCTAAATAAAATGTAATATTTGATGTATCCTCATCTTGATTACTAAAATAGTCTAGCAACATTGTTTCGTCTACTACAGCCCGATTTCCGATTGATACTGCTGTGGACACTCCAATATTGCTTTGATTGAATTTATGAAAAAATTGGTCAACTAGCACCCCCCCAGATTGACTAATTAACGCTACCGAACCTTTTGGGGGCTTAGTAATGCGTTCTGTTGGCATGAAGATGGTATCTAGCAGAGGAGGAGAGTACACCCCAATGCAATTTGGTCCAAGAACACTTATGTCATTGTCCGTTGCAATTTGGACGAGCCTTTTTTGATATTCCTTGCCTTTTCCTCCAATTTCAGCAAAACCCCCACTGATTATGACGCAACTTGGTATTCCATAGTCCGCACATTGTTGAACATAACTCAATGTATATTTAGCAGGAATAGCGATTACCATTAAGTCCGGAATAACAGGCAATTCGTTTAAATTCGAAAAAAGCTCAACTCCCTCTACTTCTCCTCCCTCAGGATGAATACCATATACCCCAACCTGCATTTCAAATAAATTTTTAATGAATATGATTCTTCCGGGACTAAGTGGATTTTTCTTGCTAATCCCGATAACCACCATAGTTTTGGGTTTAAATAGTGTATCTAACTTCATTACCATCAATATAACGAATTTTTTTAGTACGAATTTTGATCTATTAGTCTTAGATTTCTTTATAAATCTTATATTTTAATATTTAGATTTGTTCCTTATATTATATTTAAAATAAATTATTAGAAAATAAAGTAGATCACATTCTATTATTTAATTGTACCAGCTTTTAAATTTGTTTAAATCCCCCTTAAATAGATTTAAATTTATAATCAATGCATTAACTACGTTACTTATTCTTAATTAAAGGATTCGTCCTATAAACAGTAGGATATAAAACAGCGCCATGAAACTCGCAAATAATATTATGTGATAAATAATTTTTTTCTCAATCGCTTTATAATTACTAATTTTTTGCCACCATATACCATACGGGATGCAGATTGCCCACATAACAATTAAATTCAAAAGATCTATAGGATTAGTTGCAATGTTGAGATCAATCAGGTAATGGGTTCCATAAGCGTAGATCATCCCGTATCCTAACATCTGGATTAATAGAATGTGATAAGTTGATTTTGAAATTGTGGTAATAAGTTTGTACAGTTTTGAACCTGGAAGAAGCTTGGATTTATAGTCTAAAGCCAGTAAGAATAACGTTGCTGAATAGGGAATGACAATAAAGTTGTAATCTCCCCTAATAAGTGGCACCCCGTCAATTAATATCCTGTACCCGAAGAATTGGTAGTAAATCAAGTACATAAACGATATGGGAAATAATATGAGTAAAAACCAATTGCGCTTTTCCTCCAATTCGTATCCCATGGAAAACCACAATCCAAAAGCTATTCCTGTGGTGTAGAAAAGGACGCTTGTCATAAAAACCGTTAGAATGTGTCCTTCCTCCCACGAGGTAATTTCACCGAGAAGGAAGAAAACTAATAAGTGCATTGCTACCTCGATGAGGACACATGCTATCAATGCGAGTTTTGGATTTTTTTTGAACAACCAATAAAGTAGGGGCAAAACTAAAATTGATTGCAGCAATAGCGGAATAAACCAATTTCCCGGACCCCAAAAGGGTACAAATCCAGTGAACAGATTTATAATTCCGTGTTCCGGGTAATATTGATGCTCCATCATAGCCACGAAATTCCAATTGTACACCATTAGTCCAATGACCGTGGAAACTCCATAATATAATGCAAACGGCACGACATATCGTAGCACCTTCTTTTTGAAGTATTGCTTTGAATATAATTCCCTTAGAGTTTCGGCACCACTACGCTCAAAAGATAAACCGGCGTTAAAGCCCAAAATAATTAAAAAGATGGGTATGGAAATACGCTCCCAGAACGCCACGCCAATGAGCCTTTTTAAGTTCCAAGCGACGATATGATCGAAGATTACCAGGAATATCATTAGGGTTTTAAGTATATCTACTTGGAACAATCGATTTTGAGCCTGTAGATCTACGTTATCCTCTTCTTTTACCAAGGAAGACTCCACCATTGTGTTAACCTTGAGTTGTTTTATTTTTCAAATTATATGAATTGAAAAATATTTTAATTATTTATTGAAAAATTAATCCCTTTAAATTTAATTAAAATTGAGGGGATACACACCCCATTTTTTTATAGCCTTAGGTATTACCATAATATTATTCAATGAAACGCCCCATGGTAGACAACATATAGGTCCTACTGCATATCTTCCTCCAGGAGCTAAGTTTTTAATGTTTTCTTTTACCTTTTTTTCGACGTCAATCGGAGTGCCTGTGAGTAGTTCTCTACTAACATCAATATTCGCACCGATAATTGTAATTTTGGGATTTTGCTTTTTAAAATCAATCCAATATTCAATATCTAACGGATGACTGCCATTGACGGCAATAAAATCGATTTCCTTTACCACTTCCTTGAAATACGGGGAGGTACCACAATTATGGAGAATAATCCTTGCCTTTGTTTCCTTCTGGAATTGTTTAATAAATTGCCCTTCATATTTCATAGCATTTTCAAAACTCATCATGTGTTTATTAAACGCATAACCAGTAAAGAAAATTGTTCGACTTGCTCCCACCTTTTCAATAAAGTAGTTGTACAAATCCATTTGAGATTCATACACTTTTTTACATAGTTTTAATAATAATTCAGGATTACGTCGCATATCTCGATATGCCTGTATCCCTCTCAATTCTTGTACTACAGACCAAATTCCAAGAGAACAACTCAAAGAAAAATGTGTTTTTTCTCTAGCAATATTAAAGGCTGAGAGACATGTATCCCATAGTGATATTTTACTATGATCTGGAATCTCTAAACTTTCAATATGTTCTTCAGTTTTGCAAATAGCACCCTGCCTAACCATAAAAACTTTATAATCAGACCATTTAATTACATCTTCTTTATTATTTGCTTCTGCAAATGCCAAAGCCTCCGCTGGACCGGCATATGCCGTTGGTATAGAAAGTGTATCTGATTTTATAAATTCATACGTAGCAATAGCAGCATTAGCATAAGTTTTAGGTGAAGAAAGAAGCTCTCGAAGGGTTTTACCCGATATTCGGCATATTAATTCTTCACATGCGAGTGGAAAGAAGGGTACACGGTCAATATCCGTTGATCCAGCAAGAGTAGCTCTCAATCTACGTGCAGATGCTTCCCAATCATATGGCACCTTAATCAACTCTAATTAAAATTTCTTACAAAATCCAATTATCATAAAAAATCTATGATGATATAAGATTCTTTACGAAAAAAAAAGTTATCGGATATTCGAATAAATTATTATGTGATTTGACCGATAAAAAATAACAAATAAGAGATTCCTATGAAACTTACAAATAATAAAAGAACTTATTTCAACATTACGGTAAAAAAATAACTTAGTTTAGAATTTGCAGTTATTAAGTTAAATTTGTCATTTCCAGGCTAATATTCCATAATTCTTTTGCTAAGTCCTCGTCGTAAGTTTGATCGGAGGATTTTACCGCTTGTCTATTTACGAAATACTTTCCCGAAACGGTTTCGACATCAGGTGAGGAAGCTAAGTATATAGAAGTCTCTGCTCCAACTTCAGGTTTCTTGGAAAATAACTTTTGAAAGTTCCGCATAAAAAACGAGAAGTCTCTACCTAAGTTAGTTTTTATAAGACCGGGATGAAGTGCGTTAACAGTTACTCCAGTCCCTTCTAATCTTCGGCTTAATTCGTAAGTAAAAAGTATTAGCGCTAACTTAGATTGACCGTAAACTTTGAATGAACTGAATTTATTCTCGGATTGTAAATCGCTTAAATCTAATTCAGCTGTTTTATGCAATCCAGATGAAACATTAATGATATGTGATGGAGCGCTTCGTTTCAATACATCGAGCAATAAATTTGTCAATAAAAATGGAGCTAAATAATTAACAGCAAAATTCATTTCGTATCCATCAACACTTTCTCGTCTTTTTGATGGCATAATTCCTGCGTTATTGATTAGTACATGCAACTGATCAAATTTTTCTTTGAAATTCTTTACTAAAGCTCTAATCTGTTCTTGAGACGATAAATCCGCTATTAATAACGATATTTCCTCGTTTCCAGAGACTGTTTTTATCTCATTCATAGCAGTTTCCCCTTTTTCACGATCTCTACACACCATTACGATGTTGGCCCCCATTTTAGCTAATCCTATTGCTGTAGCTTTTCCTATTCCCGAATTAGCTCCAGTGATCATAACATTTTTTCCTTTCATAATTTATACCTCAGTATGAGCGGATTTAGTTATTTATAAAATTTAGATTACACGATTATAATTTTAAAGTATATTCCCATTTTTCGATATTAATTTCAAATATCCTGTCTAAAACTTCCAAACTATCTTTAGAGCGAAAGCTAGCATAAAAAATAGTTAATCATCATCTAGATCTCCTTTTCTTTTTGATATCTCAAAAAAATCTTGAAATTTGTTTTGTTTAGTTATTTCTAACATGAAGCTTTATTAGTAAGGATTTTTTTTCTTTACTTGTGAATAATTTGATTGAAGAATCAAAAGTATCAAAAAAAGGACAAATTACCATCCCAAAAGATATCAGAGAGAAAATGGGTGTCAATGTAGGAGACAAAGTTGTTTTCGTATCAACCACCAACGGATTTTTAATTAGAAAAAAGCAGGATTCGGATGTTAAAAAAGTCTTAAATGAGGTAGCTGGAATATGGAAAGATCATCCCTTATTTAAAGATAAGACAACAAAAGAAATTATTGAAATGGTAAGAGGTCCTGATGATGAAACTCGATGATAATAGAATTACACTTGACTCGAGTATAGTAATATCTCTTCTTAAAAATGATATTTTTTCTAATAATATCGCAAAAGTAGTTGAAAAAATAAAAGAAAATGAAACACAAGTATTCATCAGCCATATTACTTATACAGAAATATGGGTTGGGGTTTTATCAAGTAAATCACCCAAAGAAGACGAAAATAAAGTGAATAAAACATTATACGAACTTTTTGAGGCTAAAATTACAAATTTAAATATTACTATAGCTCGTACTGCAGCTGAAGCATTTTTAAAATATAAAAGTCTTAAGGGGAAAAGAGAATTTCTAATACCTGATTTTCTAATTGGAGCTCATGCAAAATATTATTCTAACTCTATTCTTACTACAAATCCTCGCGATTTCTTGAAATATTTACCCAAATTGAAAGTTTTTACACCTGATAATTATCTGAAAAAGTAGAAAATCTGTAGATTTGTTTTAACCACTCTTGTTTATATTTATTAATTTAAATTGTCACAATCATATTCATTTATTTGATGCAAGTAAATCATGTTGACTTTCTCCTTACATTTAAGTGTCCGGCAAAATGTAGACACTGCAGTTATAAAGCGGGTCCAGAAAGAAGTGGTTATATAAAATTAAAAGAAGCTTCACAATATATAGAAGATTTGTCTCAATTGTCTCCACTAGAATCTATTTGGGTTCACGGTGGAGAACCTTTTTTGTATTTTAATAATTTAGTACAAATCATAAAAGAAGCAAAAAGTTGGAATATACCCCGTATAGGAGTGATCACTAATAGCTATTGGGCTAAAAGCGAAAAAAAGGCATACAAAATGTTATCTCAGTTGAGGGTAACAGGATTAACATCAATAACATTTAGCTCCGATGCGTTTCACCAAGAATTCGTCCCAATAAAGTACGTTAAAAATGGCCTCAAATCCGCTGTCGGTCTTGGTTTTGACAAGATAACTGTAGATAGTTATTTTTTGGACGATGTCAATATTGATAACGAGTTCAACCAAATTACAAGAAAAAATTTGGAACAGCTGGAACAGATAAACCAGGTTAAATTTCAAAAACTAGTAATGAGCGTAGAGGGGAGAGGTACCAATTTAAAGCAATATGTAAAATTACAAGAGGAGCTTCCATCAGGAAAATGTCCCGTTCCATTTTGGATTGAAGGAGATCTTGAAGATCCGAAAACAATTGAAATAGATTGCGAAGGAAATGTAACCCTTTGTCCAGGGATATGTATAGGAAATACTACGAATTGGTCGTTACAAGAAATAATTAAGGAGTGTGATGTAAATAAACATCCCATCTTATCAATAATTTTGAACCACGGACCGATTGGTTTATTAGACGAAGCAAAAAAACATGGATTTCAACAAGACCAGAGATTTGTTAACGAGTGTCATCTTTGTTGCGAAATGAGAAGATATTTACAACCAATCTTCAGTTCTTTTCTAGCTCCTAAGTCATGCTATTAAAATCAATAGTTCTCACAATGATTAAAGTTAAATTAATATCCATGTATTCAAATAAAGTATATTCAGAAGAGTTATAATTTTTTTATTTACTCGTCGTAAGCTTTCTCGATGTTTTGTTTAAGTAGTTCAAAGCCAAAGGGTTTTTGCTTGAAACTTACGGCCCCAATTAATAATGCTTTTTCCCTAATCTCTCTATCAGCACTTGCGAAAATAATTTTTGAATGATTATCCAAAGCTAAAATTTCCTTGGAAGCTTCAATTCCATCTTTTTCTGGCATTCGATGGTCCATCAAGATAACATCAGGCTTAACCTTGAATGATTTAAACATTTCTACTGCTGTTTCTCCATTGTCTGCTAAACCAATTATTTCAAAACCAAATAGTTTCATCATTTCCTTGTATATGAATTGAATATTGGGGTCGTCTTCAACGATGAGAATTCTTATCATTTATGTCAACTCTGGAAATATAATTATGAAATTACTCCCTTGTGAGTGATCATCCTTGATTTTGTTTTCAACTGAAATTTTCCCGGAATAGGATTGAACAATCTTGAATACGAGTGATAACCCCAACCCCATCCCTTTAGTAGATTTTTCTTCATTAAGAGCTCGAAGGAAGATTGTCTCTTTTCTGCTATCTTGTATACCTTTAGCATTATCGAGAACCTCGATCTTAAGGTGATTTTTACCATTTTTTGCTATTCTCGATATCCTAATGTCTATTTCAGCAATAGACTCCGTGTTATATTTTATTGCATTTGTCAATAGGTTTATGAATATGTCTTGCATCAATTCATTTGCTTCAACATATGCTTTCTTCTGAGATGGATTAAAGATAACATTGATTTCTCTATTTGGGAATGATTTCTTGACAAGATCTTTGCTTTTTTTTATTATTGCAACAATTTCTGTTTTTTCTAAAGGTAATCCACCTTCATCAATCTGGGAGATTTTACGGAGTTTCTCAATCAGTTCTACAACTCGATTAATTTGATCTTTCAAAATTTTCAAATATATGCTAATTCCGTTATCTTCTGTCGATGAAGTTTTTAATTCAATGAATTGAACTGCAGAAAGGATTACCTGTTGTATGTTGTTTATGTCATGAATGAACAGATCTTTGTAAAACTCAGCTGTATAGAATGCATCTCTATATCTCTTTTCTGATTTTTTTAATTTATTCTCCGTTACTTTTAAATCTAAGATAGATTTTTCTAACTCTTCATAGGTCTTAGTAATATCTCTACAAATGTATATGATACCTTGAAAATTACCACCCTTATTAACAATTTTTGAAGCTGTTAACGATACTCTTTTTTTTTCTTTAGTTAGTTTTTGTTTTAAGATCTATCTCTATATCCATGGGAATAGCTCTCTTCTCATCGACTGTTAAAAATTTAGAACGATATGTACTCAGCTTTCCGACATGGTCAGGTGAAATCAAAACTTCAAGGGACTTTTCCAAAAGCTCGTCTTCTTTATAGCCAATTAGGTTTAACAACTGCTGATTGGTTAACAAGATCTTATCATCGGGATCGGTAAGGATTAAATAATCAGAAATGGAGGCAAATATTTTTTCAGAAGCGGTCGAAAAATCTATCGAGAATAACTCGTATCTCCACATTGCATAACCTATAATGATGCAAGTTATGATTAATCCCAATGTTGTTAGATCCAGAACTGTAAAATTGGGTATAATAATTGGAAAAGCAAGGTTAATAATGATAAATGCTAAAAAGGGAATCAATATTCCAATTAAAATTAACCCAGCTTGCTTTTTTTTTAAATTATCAAAGTTATTACTAAATATAATCCTTATGTATAAACATATTGAAAGAAATGTGAGTATGATTACGAAAGTGAAGTTAAAGCTAGACAAGGGATCACCGAATCTATTGGGTAAAGAATATTCAAAATATCCGTTTGAATAAATCGGATTATCATAAAAGGTTGAGTGAATAAAACTTAGGGAAACTATGACTATGGCTGACAAATAAATCAGAGGAGTAAGCCATTTTTTTCTCTTGTGAATCTTTTTATCATAGAAAATTAATGTAAAATAGAATAATGTAAACGCACATAATGGAAAAATTCCCGTTAAAATAAACCATGACTTTGCGGTATTAAAACTCTCAGATTGTCTCATTCCGAATTCAGAGAAACTGAGAATGGAAACACTAATGCAGAATAACATGAAAATCCTATTCTGAGATTTTTTCGGATTTTTCGCGTGTATTTTTATGCCTAAAACAAGTGAAATAACAGCAGAACTTAAGGATAAAACAGCAAATATATTCATAAATCTAACTTTCTTATTTTAGTAGAGTGTTACTAGATAATATCCCAACCTAATTTATTTATTATATTTATTTGTTATAAGACTTTAAAAATGCTTTTAACGTAAATAATGGAAATTTAAATATATTTCTCTAGATGCACTGAAATTGATTTATTTTAATCAACTTTCCTTCTCATTCTAATCTACATAAAAGAACAATATTTACCGTTATAGAATACAAAAGTGATAATCTCACTTATTGATTAGATTACATTTTGGAGTTATTTTCAATGATCAAAGCATTTATCTTTATTATAATTATAATTCTGGGAAAATCATTTCCTCGACTTTTTTAAAAGTTCCAAGGATTATAACTAAATCAAAATCAGGATTGTTTGTTACGAGCGTTTCTATTGTTACTTCAAAAATCATTGGGGTGATGCGCTAAGCAGAGAATTTCGTCGCTCAACCGACCACAGTAAAAAAGATATAAAAAAATAAAAAATTAGATACTCAAAAAAAATAATTATTTTAATATTAGTAGCTTGATTGATAATTTATGTATTTTCTTTGTTTGAATTTTGCACTTGCGGATTATTTAGCTAAAGAGATCCACATTTCCAATCATGTAAATTATTCCGTAATATTGTACCGAGCGCAGCTGTTAAAGCGGGATCTCCAGGATTTATTGGTAATTGAAATATAATATTACCTGCGGGATTTCTAGCTTGCCACCAAATTCCCGTTGCTGGAAGAAGCATTGACATAAGTGATACATATGCACCATCAACGCCTTGATTACTATGTGCGATTTGGCTTACTGATACTACTGTATCAATCTCAAGTAATAAAATTGTTAATATTGCTTGAGGTATACCACTCAATGTAAGATCCACTATAGTTCCAATTAAATTCGTAACACCTCCCCCAATCGCTAATTCCAAATTAGTTAGCTTTATATGATATATCACAGAAAGTTGTATCGGAAATATCCAAATATACTTGTCTTGGGTCTTACATTTAGTACAATATAAGGGTAATATTTGACCTGGTTGTTCTAGAATTAAAAGTGCTCTTGATATAAGAGAATTAAAATTATTATCTGCATCATCGTTATGATTAAAAAGAGTATTGACTAAAAGAGCAGAGTAGTATCCCATTATGATTGCATCAACAAATCCATCAAAACCGTAGACTTTTATGGTGTCAGGTTTAACAAAATCATAGATTTTGGCTCCAAAGCAAGCTGCGAGAAAAATATAATCAGCTTTTGATTGACTGATTAATATTGATAAGTCGTACCAGGAGATCAGCTCCCCATTCATATTTATTCCTTTTTCTGAGCCGTGAGAAAATATAATGATAATTTCATTGGTTTCAGAGGAGAGTATATCATTCTGCTTATTAATTTCGACATCATCATCTAGACTATTTTTGAATATTGATGCACCCGATTTAACAGCATCGTCATCGCTTCCTACTATTAATGTAACTTCCTGTTTTAATAATGAGTTACTCGAAATTGAATAGCCCTCTCTTGTATGATTACCTATTTGGCTCAAGCTTAGAGATCCAATACTCACAATTAAAAAGGAATTGAAGCATAAAAGTAGCACAATAAATATGGATTGTATTCTTTTTCTTTCCAATTAATTTCACCTCTATGGCGCTATTTTTTTGGTACTTATTGAAATTGCTTACTTTTAATATTTATAATAAATTATTTGATTTCAGTTCAATAACTAGATTGTTTCAAATTTATAGTTTTTCTTCCCTTCTTATTACATCAGATTTTTATCAAAACAATACCGTTACTGAAAATCCGTAATTAAACAGATAGGTGGTATCACTACAACTTTTTTTCCAGAAAAAAGATCTATAAAAGGAGTAAATCCTAATTTGTTACTCAATGTTGTATTTCTTCAACTTTTTGTATTTATTTTAAGGCCACATTTTCCATATTAACCATAGAATTTAGGAAAACCAACTAAGAATTGTTGAAATCTCATTCACCAAATTTCTAATTTAAATTTCCGAATGAATTTCATTAGAATAGGGCTATTAAACAATTAAAATTCTTTTTTTAAGGAGAAATGGGCATATTTATATGAGTAAGCTAAACGCAATTTTGAGATTTTTTTGGATCTTTAATGTTTTCTCTTATTCCTAAAACTGCTGAATTAATGGCAAAACTTAAGGATAAAATAGCAAAAACATTCAAAACATTGACTCTCTGAGCCTAGAAGAGTGATATATATTAAAAATAATTCTTAAGATAAAATTATCTATTTTATGTTCTATAAGGATTTTAAAAAATCTTTTCTTACTATTCATCCAATTTCAAAGATCCTTCTACATATAATCTGGAATTTGAGTATGTATTTACGATTTCTTTCCATTCTCTTAATAACCTAATGACAAAATACTATTTTTGAGTTCGACAGAAATAATCAAGAATACCAGTGAAAAATGATTTAAGATCATTAAAATTTATCTCTACCATCCTTGTTAATGTCGTATATTTGATGATTAATGTAATTTTTTCTGGTTATTCTTGTTAAATTTTTTAGTTATAAATTATTTCTTATAAAATTAAGGGGTATCCTCCATACTTGTTAGCTGTTTCAATCATCCATCGCAATCGTTCCACCGACATTTGAGGATGAAAATTGGCGGGTGAAAGCATAAATCCACCCCCGTATCCCATTGCTTTTATAGCTTCCTTAACCGCGTCTTGCACTTCCGTTTTAGATGCTTTTACAAGGATGTACCTCGTATCGATATTTCCCGACAAGCATATTTTATCCCCAATTTTCTTCTTAACTAAGTAAGGATCTACTAATGGTGGTTCCAAACACTGTAAACCGTCGAAACGAGACTCAACGATAAAATCCAGCAATGTTGTAACATCCCCATCTGTGTGAAGTATGTATTTTCCGCCCCAAGCGTGAATTGTGTCGGCTACTTCTTGATAACAAGGTAATAAATACTTATCAAAATATTTTGGATTGATCATAGGTCCTCCGCTGTGTGCGATATCCCCACCTTCCAAAAAGATTTTTGCTCCACAATCAGCATACGCCTCAAAAACAGCCAATACAAAGTCTGTGGTGTATCTAAATCGTTCCTCTATTAATTCCGGGTCGTTTTTAAGAGCACGAGCGAAGTTAGACATTCCCATTCCTTGCCAAACGGGAGGAAATATCGAAGTGAGGGCGTTTTGGGCAAAAATACAGATCTCGTCCTTTATATCTCTACACTTCCTTAATATCCCCTTAAAAAACTTCTTAGCTTTGCGGTACTCCTCCTTGAAATTAGGTTTAGGGTAGGTTTCCCAGTCTTGTCTATTCTTAATGTAACCTCCATAATAGTCGGGATACGGGTTGTCGTCAATATTTTGTATTTTATGTCGTTTCCCGAAAATGTCAGTCATCTCCTCCATACTTTCAAGGATGAAGGGAATGTATTGCACACCAACTCCATCAAATCCTATCTTATGTCCTGCTTTTATTGTTTTGGCAAAAAAAGAGATTTCTACGTCGTTAAGAATCTGATTTACTCTTTCCACCCAATCTTCTGGATATTGTGAAGCTAAATCGTTAAATACATCAAATGCGCTTCTATCTGGCTTTCCCACAATTTGATCTGCTACATTTCCGTCTATATTTATCGTATGTGTAGGAATTCGATCTGGTTCTTCAAGATTTAAAGCTGCCCAAATTCTTTGCTCAGATTCATTCATGAAGAAATAAATAGTAAATGAAATTTAAATTTGAATTAGTTTCTTAGACTGATAATATCCTCTTGCAAAAACTCGCTGGTTTGTACTGCCCAAAACTCAATTTACGAAATATGGCTTTTAAACTTACTTAAAGGGTTAATATAGTGGTAATCATAGCTGGAACTGCCAACCATCCCATAAAGAATAACGAGATCGAAACTATAACCATCATCGAAAACGTAAAGGGAAGTATCCCGCGTTCCAGTATAGAGTGGTTTGGCTTTTTAGGATCGTAAAATACTTTGACTTTTTTACCTTCTTCGTATTGTTCCATTTTCAACATAGCGAAAAGTTTGGGAATAAAACTGCTGGTTCCTTGAACGTATCCAAGCTTCCTTTGATGGTTAGTATACATTTGCCCATCAACTTCGTATCTATAGGTAACATCTACATTGTACCCACTACTCTCCCGAAGACTTCTATACACTGATACTTTTTTAACTTCTCCTTCTACATTAGGCCATCCTTGGCATTTGATCACTCGTGCCAAGTATCTAATATTTTGAAACATAAGTAGTGCGGAAGCTATATACAAAGCGAATGATACGAGAACTATTCCCCAATCAATTAACATCTCGATCCCGATAAATGCAAATCCCAAACCAAGGAATATCATTGCGGTGGGTAAAGTAATTGCGACTGCTGAGAATCGGATCCAAGGATCTAATACTGATTTATTAGGATTTGCGGGATTATAGTAGATGTAAACCTTAGATCCTTTGGGATATAAATTTAAAACTCGTTGCGCTATACCTGCTCCTCTCCAAACATTTTTGCCAACAGGTCTTACTTGGTTGTTAGTAAATGTATTTCCCTCAATATCGTAGGAATAAGTTATTTCTGCTTGATAAGGACTTGCTGCTACATGCGAATCCTCTGTGAATTGTGCTAACTTTTTGTATCTCGCTTTCATTTCAGCAGATACTACCTCTCCCACAACCACAGGCCAATTAGAACACCTTGCAGTAATAATTACGTATCTTACCAGGAATACTAATATTATAGCGCTTATTAAAAAAAGTACAAATCCTAGAATATTTAGAAACAGCACAGCTTAACACTCAACCGCTTTTTATTTGTTAACTTAATTTAAATTATGT
>JAHPYY010000220.1 GCA_019058515.1 Promethearchaeota archaeon | reverse complement strand
TTTGGTTGGTAATGATATCCTTAATTAGACGCGGGAGAGGTAAGGTTCTAACATGAGTCCCTACAAATTAACGCTTAACCAACTTAACGACTTTTTAAAAATGGCGGCAACGGATAGCGTAGTGTACTGCTTTTACTGCTACAGGGACAACCTCGAAGCCGATTATACAAATTGTCCTGAGTGCGATCGCCTTAACCCTCTACATGAGGGAGGATTTATTTATTTTTTTTTTCTTTTACCTCTATTTCCCATCTATTCATAGTTTTTGAAAAGTATAACTGATCGTATTTATCAAACAACTGCGTTTAACTTTGAAATATATCTTTGCGAGACTCAGCGATTGCGTTACCTCTAACGATTTAAATAACGCAGATTCCCACTAAATACATTTAAATACCATTTTAACTATTACGAAAGTATGGCAGAACTAGGGTACACGGAAGTTAAAGAGAAAGGACATTTAGTGGGAGAGTTCGCCAGAGCGTTTAAAAAAGAAATGGAACGATCCAAAGTTAGAATAAAGGAAGTAATATACGACGAGGAGAACATCTCCTACGAGCTTTCGACTTTACACTTTACCAAAGGAAGCTTTCACGCGGTTAGTTACAAAGGAGATCTCATGTATAAATGCTACATGAACGACAATCAAAAAAAATTTTGGAAAATTTGGGGAGTGATGTTCCTATTCGCCTTAATTGGAATACCTTTTTGGCTCTGGTGGAACGATATAATAGGGATTATTTTAACCGTGCCATGCTTAATATGCCTCGTTTTCTATTGGTACATGAGTTACGCGGGAAAACCCGAGCTTGAGCAAGTAATGATTGCACTAGCTATAGCAGAAAAATTAATCATAGGGTAGAAATGCGTGTTTAATTTATTCAATCCTATCTTAACAAATTGTAATTATAGTAAAGAATTTTAAAGTATACTTTTCAAAATAGAATTTTATTGAAAAGTTAAAATTATTTTAAGATAACTGAGTTATCGTAAATTTCTTTTAACCATATGAAAATCTATATTATCTTTCTTTACTTAACTGTATTTTGTTCAGGATGAAATCTATAGATAAAATAAGTTTGATTATAGGTTTGATATTGACTTACATTGTAGCACTTGTATGTATTCTAATAATTACCATTATAGTCCCAATCGAAGATGATCCGCCAATATATCATTATCCATTCATGGTTTATTTAGAATGTGGGTTGGTGTTAGTAGTGTTGCTTCTGTTAATCGTAGGAGTCCTTTTACGCAAGAAAGAGGTGATTTTTAAAAAGAGGAACCAAAAGGAGGGCATTTTAAATCGCGTTTTGTCCTATATCGAATGGGAGGAAGACATACACTTGTGGAGAAAGATTACGCGTATTATTTCCATGTCATTATTTATTGGTATTAATTTAATTGTCTTTGGTGTGGGGATATTTGAATACCAACTTCTTGTTTCGCCCATGAACATGCTTGTTTTACCATTTAATTTAAGTATAATAAGTATATGGATTGGAATGGGAGTAAAGAGAAAAAACACAATAACATTGATCGCGTTGTTTCTAATAGTTGCTATAGTAATGGGGTTAGCTATAGGAGCAATTGCAATCGCTCAAGACGAGAGGATTCTGGGCATAGTTGTATCGCACCAAATAATCGCATTATGTTTATTAGGGATACGAATATTCACAAATGTGAAATTCAAAACCACTTCAAATAAATAGCAGTTTTATTAGAAACAATTCCCAATTAATATTATAGCAAAATAGTAAATACCGACCATAATGGGAAAAAATTAGCAAGAAGTCAAATGGGCATTTGAATTTATGAAAGATTTAACTATTTTTTTAAAAAACGAACCAGGAAAAATAGCGGACATAAGCGAGATCTTAGGTAAACATAGTCTTAATGTGGAAGGAATATGTGGGTTTTCTTATAAAGATCAAGGAACCCTTCACATTTTAGTCGAAAAAAATGAAGTAGCTAGGAAATTTCTCGAAGAAAACGGCTTTGAAGTACGTGCGGTAAGAGATGTGCTAGTTATGGACTTTACTGGTATTATAGGCCAACCAGGAATGGTAGGAAAGCTTACTCGTAAATTAGCTAATGCGGGTATCAATATAGACTTAATATATTTCGGTGAGAACAATCTTTTGGTTCTAGGAGTAAACGATATTGAAAAGGCACATAAAATTTTAGAAACAAAGGGAGATTACGAGCTTTTATAGATGAATACGAAAATAATCTCTATAGTTGCCTTAAACTCGGATATTACCATGGATCCTCCTTATTTTAGAGAAATTTATTTCTTAGTCCTTTGAGTTGACGATATAGGTAAAACGGTTAAAGCGTTAGGGAACTAAGAAATCATTTTCTGCGTTTCAACCAGAAATCAAACGATCTTCCTGGTACAAATATGTCAATACCTATTGATGGCTCATCCAGTATATTTTTTACAACATGAACTTCGTTTTCGGGAATATATGCTGTGTCTCCTTCCTCTAAAATAATCTCTCCATCCTTTTCTGTTTTAACTGATATTCTACCTTTAACCACGACTAAAACTTGCGTATTGGGATGACTGTGGGAAGGTGAAGCATGATTTGGAGGTTTTACAAAATGTTCTATCGAAATATTTTCTTCATTACAAAGGTTAACTCTATTCCAATCTTTCTCTGGTTCGTATCGTTCTGCAGCATTAAACCGTATCACTTTCATAATTGATCTTCAGTATTCGATTTTCTGATGATAAATATTGTGAACGAATTTTATATAGAGTTTATTTTTCTGACAAACATTTAAAACTAAGGTCAGAAGGAAGAACATGGGGAATTTTTGGTTATAATGTAAAAAGAATTAGTTATAAACTCCTTACTCTCGAAATCACATAATCTTGAACCTCAATAAATTCTTACCTTAAATTATTTATTGGTTTGTTTTCTTGTTCATACCAAAAGTGAGGATACTATCTTTATGAAAAAAGAGAAGGATTATTACGAATTACTTGAGGTTGAAAAGGACGCTTCTGAGCGCGAAATCAAGTTGGCGTATAGAAGACTCGCAAAAAAGTACCATCCTGATCTTAATAAAACCGATCCTCGCGCGAAAGATAAATTTATCGAAATAAAGAACGCATACGATACCCTTAGAGATCCCATCAAAAGAAAAATATACGACCAGGCAGGTTATAATCCCCGAAATATCGACATGAGCGATTTATTTAGGAGATACAACTATTCGAGCTTAAGGAATATTATAAGAGAGATATTTGGGAGCAGAAATAGATCTCAATATTATAAACCACCTCCCGAAGGTATGTATATTTAGTTTTCATCGAATTAGATAAAGTCCAACATATTTATATATGTAAACTATTTTTTTATTCTCATCAAATAGAAATCTTTGATGCATATGAGGAAATCAGCCAGTATCGTAGTTATAGTAGTTATAGTTGCTGCAGTGATAATTATTCCTATAGCAATTATTGGAGCAGATATCGCAATAAGCCTCACATCGTTTAATCCAGATGATATCGATGTAGAAGTTAGCAAACCAACATTTGAATTTAGTCAAGATAATAAAACTATATTTTATGCTGTAAATATTACTTTAACCACTCCAAGTTTAGGATTCATCCCAAAATCGCTTACTCTAAATTTGGGGATGTACGACGCTGAAGATAATCCGATTGGAGATCCAATAACCAGCGAATTTCCAATAGGAGAGACAAAAACAGAGACCTTGTCCGGCGAGATCGAGCTAAATGACGAACTGATTCAAGAAATAGCTCTTGGAGCTTCCATTTCTCTAACTATTAAAGGTACAGTTGGAGTAATATATCTAGGATTTGAAATTATTGATTTAGACCTCCCACCTGAGATTATAGAAATACCTTAAAAAATCCAATCCTCTTTTTTTTAATTAATCTCTTCGAATAATATTTAATGGAGAGATGTATGACTTAATTTTATAGAAAATGAATAAGGAATCATTAACAAAGTAAAGATTTACGATAAAAAAATCTCTAGAATTATATATCTCAAGGGATTTTAATTATACATTTAAAATAAGGTGAAAACTTACATTGAACATATTAGCAATTTTTGCTCATCCAGACGATCACTCGTTTTTTTGTGCGGGTTCTTTAGCCAGATGGGCAGAAGAAGGCCACGATGTATACGCTTTGTGCGTTACAAGCGGCGATGTGGGAACTTTAAGAACGGATCTCACCATGGAAGATGTAGCTAAAATGCGCATGGCAGAGTTGTTAGCAGCAAATGAAGTGTTAGGAGTTAAGGAAACCATTGTATTAGGTTATCCGGACGGAGGTTTTATTGATGGGGCTAAACTGCGAGAACGATTAGTATATTATGTTAGAAAAACGAAAGCGGACCGAGTCATTACCTTAGATCCATGGGTAAAGTACGAAGTCCATCCCGATCATGTAATAGTAGGCCGTATGGCAGCAGAAGCAGGAGCTTTTTCAGCGTTTCCTCTGCTTTACCCTGATCAACTGAAAGACGGTGTGGAAGCATATAATTGCTCTGAGATTTGGTTTATGGGGTTTCTCGGACATGTACCAAACGCTTTCGTGGATATATCGTCAAGTATTAACAAGAAAATAGAAGCAGCGTTAAAATTTGAAGCGACTTTAGCAATTATTTCTAAAGTATTTGCTCCTGATATTGAGCCAGGTAATTTAACTCCCGAAGAGTTAAAAAAATTAATTAAGTACGCTGAAAGATTCCAACGCTCTCTAGCGACCACTTTAGGCAAAAAGGTTGGCCTTAAAGCTGCCGAAGCCTTTTACGTTCAGAATGTTCTGCCAGGTCACTTCGACAATTTCCAAGAACTAATTGGAGAATCTTTAGGAAATCCACCTGCTCCACCGAAAATCTATTAATTATCAAGGATTTCAAATTAAAAAGGTCATTATCAACTATTTTATGCAAAAAGATCTTTTATTAATTTATTGTACATACTTCTTTCAAGAACATGGAGGATACAAATATTCCCCTCACTGCAATATTAATAGGAGCTGGGAACCGAGGAATGACGGCGTACGGTAGGTATGCTGAATTGTACCCTGAAAAATTACAATTCATCGCTGTGGCCGAACCCGTCGAAATAAGGCGTAATAAATTTGCTATAATTCATAGTATAGTTCCTGAAAATTGTTACGATACTTGGGAGAAATTACTGAATACTGAAAAGTTTGCAGATATTGCTGTGATTTGTACTCAAGATCAATTTCATGTAGAACCTGCAGTTAAAGCATTAGAAAAAGGTTATGATGTGTTACTAGAAAAACCAATGGCACACACGCTTGATGGTTGCGTAAAACTGGTTAAAACCGCAGAACAAGAAAAACGAATTTTGGGTATATGCCATGTATTAAGATATACTTCGTTTTTTAACAAAATATATGAATTGATAAAAAAAGGATTAATTGGGGATATAGTAAACATTTCACATAGAGAAAACCTCGGTTGGTGGCACATGGCTCATAGTTATGTTAGAGGAAACTGGAGAAATGTCGAACTATCATCACCTATGATCCTTGCGAAATGCTGTCACGATTTAGATATAATTTACTGGATTGTGGGAGATCTACCAAAAAAAATTAGCTCAACGGGAAATCTTTTTCAATTTAATGATGAAAAAACACCTAGTGGAGCTCCAAAATATTGCGTGGAAGGTTGTCCCATTCAAGAAGAATGTCTATATTACGCTCCCCGGACTTATATTGATATTGATCCAATTTTGCAGATGTTAGAGAAGAGTGGGAGTAGAATTTTTAGATTTATCGTTAATTTAAGGCGCAAGCACTTGAGGCTACTGAAGATTTTTTCTCTATTCGTCCCTCCTTTAAAACGATTGCGGTATTTTAAGGAATGGCCTGTGGAGCCCCTTTATCACGGTCACGAAGAAGATTATTCTGATAAAGCAAAATGGGAAATTTTAAAATCAAGTCCTTATGGAAGATGCGTGTATCATTGTGATAACGATGTCGTCGACCACCAAGTCGTAAATATAGAATTTGAAAATGGGGTCACCGCAAGCCTAACTATGCAAGGGTTCTCGGAAAACGAAGGGCGCACATTAAGGATCGATGGTACTCAGGGAACGATAACTGGGAAATTTGAGTTATCAGGAGAAAAGATTAAATTGTATACCCACCGTACAGGAAACGAGAGAATCGTTTACGAGAGGGGTATAAATTTATCCGAACATGGTGGCGGTGATCTTAAGCTAGTAGAGTCTTTTATACATTCCGTTAGAACCCGAAAAACTAAACCTTTAACGAGCGCTCGAGCATCGTTAGAAAGCCACATAATGGCGTTTGCTGCAGAAGAATCTCGTCTGAATGATGTGATCGTAAGTATGAAAGATTTCAAAAAGAACCTAAGTTTATCCTAGTTCAACAGTTTTCAATTGCGTCATTTCTCCTTCTTGGTTTAAAATTCTACTTAATTGTTTTATTGAACCAAGCTTCTATGAAGAAACAATTAGACCACTAACTCGTTTACAAATATCGAGTTAAATCAAAAATATGAGCAATATTAAGTAAAAAATTCTCGAAGATGCAATAGATTACGGGGTAATTCCTACTTTTCTCTTCCTGGATCACTTGTTTATTAATCAATTGAAAACTGTAAGAGTTCCAACTCCCGTAGACGAATGGCTTGGGGACTTAGATTTCCAAGACAATAATTGGGATGTAGACGAGAATAAATTTTCTTACCAATTTGACAAAAACGACTGGTCAAGTATTTTAAACGAGGACTTACTACAAGAATTTGAGTGGGATAATAATGGTGAGTTTCTATCATATAGAGAATATGGTAGCGGTGATCTTATGTACAAGTTAAGGCTTCAAGGGTTGTTCTCTAGCATTCCCGGATACGAAATACCCTTACTTCTAGGGATGGCGGGAGCCGATGCAATAGGAATAATTTATATTATAACTAGAAAGAATAAGTAAATTTACTAATTCTTCTTTTTTTTATCTCTTTATACCAATTGTTTAATGATTTCAATGCCTTACGATATAGATTGTGACATTGATGAAGTTATTTTAACTCAAATTTATATAGGAAAGTTATCATGATAGTTGATAACCTCTTTTAAAAAAAAGTATTGAGGGATAGGAACTATATGAAAAAGCAACTATTCTTAATAGGGTTAATACTATTAACTGTTATGGGAATGTCCATGGCAGTGGTAGGAGCTTCTGAATACGAAGTCACTGAAGACCATCTCTACATCTACGAGATCAGGGAGTTCGACGAGGATGTCATGGATGATACCTTTGTTTACGATTACGGAGACATTGAAGGCTATTTAGGCGAGGACGCGGAAGTTGGAGCGATGACCGCTTGGATGATCACCGATGTAGACGAAGCCGACGACTTAGGAGGGTCAGGCGATATAGACGGTTGGAGAATTGATGCGTGGTCTTGGAAACTAGCTACCGAAGGGTGGGTTACCGATAAAGATGATTTCGACGACCCAGATAGCGATCAAATAAGTGAGATCAGCAATTTAGCACTTTACGAAGATGCGGGTGATTATGGAACAATTATCACTTTTTTCTTCATAGATCACTTGTTTGTTGAATTTTTAAAATATACAGGAGTTCCCACTCCAGTAGACGAATGGCTTGGCGATTTAGACTTCCAGGATAATGAGTGGGATGTTAACGATCGTTCTATCTCTTATAAATGGGACGATGACGGCGTAACATTTGATGAGGATTTTGAGAAAATATATACCTGGAACAGTAAAGGCGAGCTTCAATCGTATGAGGAATATGGCGGCGGTGATCTTATGTACGAGTTAAGGCTCCAAGGGTTGTTCTCAAGTATTCCCGGATACGAATTACCCTTACTTCTAGGGATTGCTGGAGTCACAGCAATTGGGATTATCTATATTATTACGAGAAGAAATAGGTAATAAGACTAATTCTTTCTTTTTTTTTTATTCTTTTATTTTTTCGGAAAAAAACTTTAAATTCTTTAATCTTAACAAATATAATTATAGGTAGCTTAACTCTAATTTAATTAGTAAGGTTATTTTGTGAGTTCTAATTTATTCTAAAACAAAAAAATTTCTTTTTTATTGTGGTTTATTTCATTTTCCCTACGATAATTTACTTTTGGATTAAAATTTGATAATCTTAGAAACGCATAACTCAAATATATATACAGATGATAATATGATAGTCTTTAACTTATCTTAAAAAAAGTGTAGAATGTAAATGAAAACAAAATATTTCTTAATAGGTCTAATTCTTCTAATAGTGATGGCAATATCAATGACTGTACAAGGATCTTCTGAGTATGAAGTCGAAGAGGACAAACTTTACATATACGAAATAGTTTCGTTTGACGAAGATGCGATGTTAGATATGTTTGCTTACCACTACGGGAATATCGAGGAATTTTTGGGTAAAGACGCTGAAGTTGGAGCAATGACCGCTAGGATGATCACTGATGTGTCTTCTGCAGACGATCTTGGTCCGTCAAACGATATTGACGGCTGGGAATTAGATGGGTGGTACTGGAAAACAAATACTGAGGGTTGGCAGACAGATGAGAGTAAGTTCGAAGATCCTGATAGTGACGAGATTATTGAATTTTCTGCTTGGCCGCTATACAAAGATGCGAAGGATTACGGAACGCTTATCGAATTCTTATGGTTAGATTATTTCACGATTTACACCTTCATGTTTACAGGAGTTCCCACCAACGTAGAGGATTGGCTTGGTGACTTAGATTTTGAATCAGATGTTTGGGATCACGATGAATTGACGCTTACATTCGAGTGGGATAATGGGGATTACCATCCTCTATATAAAAGCCTAGCAGACGACTTAACCGAGTCTTGGACTTGGACTGACAAAGGCGAATTCCAAGTGTACGAGTTGGTTGCGGGTGACATTGAAATTTACCAACTAAGGCTTAAGCCAGGATTATTCGACAGCATTCCTGGATACGAAATGCCATTATTATTAGGTATTGTGGGAGCATCTGCAATTGGACTAATCTATCTAATCTCTAAAAGAAATAAGTAGTTTAACTAATTTCCTATTTTTTTTTTCCATTTTTATTTTTGTGAATATCTACTTGAGAAAGAAGCGCTAAAACAAAGACTTAAGCTACTTACTACCACTTTTTAACTAATTTCTCACAATTTTTGGGAAATTCATCATCGTTTTTTTGTTAAGGAACATCTTGACTTGGAAATTATAGAGATTAAATTCTAAACTTTAGCCCTGTATTTGCTTATTCTTTGTTATATTCTAAATTAATCTAAGTCACTCAAAAAGAATAACATTTAAATTTTTCAGACGCAAACAATAATTCTATCCAAATTTAATTTTCACTACAAATATAAAAATTTAAGGTTCTAATTATGGCATCAGAAAACATAGAATTACAACACTCAAAACTTAACATGGTATCTTATGGTTTTGGGAAATATGTGAACGAGTTTTTTAATTACGTTTTTGGCGCTTACGTGTTTTTCTATTACGAAACGGAGATTGGGCTTGCATCTTGGATGGTTATGGTTGGCTATATTTTATTTGCGATATACAACGCCGTTAATGACCCATTCATAGGCTACTTAACGGATCGCCCATTTAAGTTTACGAAGAGGTGGGGGCGCAGATTTCCTTGGGTCTTCATTGGGGGCGTTCCCTGGATACTAAGCTACATTTTAATCTTCACTCCTCCTGTAATAGATCCTGTTGGTGGAGCGTGGATTATTTTTATCTGGCTAATGTTCACCACGTGCCTTTACGACACTTTCGCATCTTTTTTCAACGTAAGTTTTTACTCAATTTTTCCCGACAAATTCCGCACAGGTACAGAAAGGCGAACTGCCTCTACCCTTAGTACATCGGTCGGAGTCGTTGGAGTGGCAATGGCAGCTTTAATTCCATCATTATTTATAAAATTCGACAATTTACAATCTTATTTAATACAAGCGGGGGTTGTTGTGCTTATTTGTGCGATCGCATTAGCCTTAGCTATTC
>JAHPYY010000219.1 GCA_019058515.1 Promethearchaeota archaeon | reverse complement strand
GCCTGAATCATCTCAAGATGCTTAACCTGGTGATCTATATTTAGGTTCACTATTACCTCTCTCACCTTTCAGAGTTATCGGCCTAAAAATAAAGCTAGAAAAATATAATCGTCAATCATTTAAAATATCTTTTAAGACAGGCAGTTTCTTTACAATTGTTATGGCTGACTCACCCAATCTTTCTATCCTCTGACGTAATTCGCCGATCGCCATATTTCTTTCAGTGGCTTCCTGAACTAGCTCGATTATATTTTCATATATCTCTTTGTCTGTTGCTGTAGGAAGAATATCCTTCAACTCTTCCTCTGTTAGTCCCTTTAGTTTGCTCAAGGCATCTATATATTTATCCTTAAATTTTCTATCTGCATCCGTAAATGCAGCGTCAAATTCGTCATCATGCTTATTCACAATCTACTCCTTTTTAGTCAGGTTTTTTATTCCGTTGATAATATCCTTAACACTTGATTCGTCACTAATATTGGTTTTTTCTAATAGAGCGTTAAGTTCATTTGAAAATCCTACAGTTTCGTCTAATATCTTGTTTTTCAAATCTAATAAACCGGCTCTATCCAGAATTAGCTCTCTTTCCCCCTGTACCTTCCTTATAGATTTCAAGTGCGCTGTAATCGTAGCATTGGCATTTCTCATATTCAAAAAAGCATCGTCTATTTTTTCTAAAAGCGCTCTTTCTTGGCTATCTATTGGATCTAATAATTCATCCCGAAATATATCTATTCTTTTTAAAGCCGCTTTTGTAAACGACGAAGTATAATTGAGGGCATCATTATAATTTCCTGAATCGACCTTATTTTTTATATTGCTAATAACGTTTTTCTCTTCGATCACTGTCCTTAAAATATAGGGTGTATATTTGTCTCGTACAAAAAGCTCAATATCATCTCTCATTTTCGAATACTGATTTCTTATTATGGTTTGATACGACGATTGAATATTGCTGAGATCCCGGCCTAAAGTTTCTGAAAGCGTTATTGCTTCCTTAGGAACTGTAGCACAACATCCTACAAAAAGAACTATACTTATTAAGCCAAGTAGACTATTAATTATCAGCTTTTTCATACTAAAACCTTTCTTCGCCGCCAGTGATTCTTATCTGTCGTCCAGTTTATTTTTTATGGTTTTTTCAAGTTACCTCTTGTTTAAAGCCACCTTGGTCTTTTCTTCGACCTGCTGCTTTGTCTTGAATTTTTTGCCAATATATATGCTTTGACTCCTACCCATCCTCCTTCTTAAATTTTTACTGCTGTTGACTCTAAAAGCTGACTATTCCAATTATTCTGACCTCTTTAAAATCCGTAAAAATAATATTTTTGTCAACCTAAAATTATTTGATTTGGTCTTATGGTGACAGTAAGTGTCACCGAAAATCTGATTTTTAGGTTTATTTTTTACACTTGACAAATGACCCTGGCTACAATATATAGGATTCTTAAATACATCCTGTGTATGTATAAATTCTAATTGGATGGAGTATTGATATAATATATTGATAAAGAAGCCGAAATTTGAGATTTTATCCGAAAAGTAAATATTAAATATAAGCATGCCGCTAAGCACCGCATCAAAATTAGATAAGAACCATGCGAATAGATTTGTTGAACTAGATTTCTTGCGAGGTATCGCAATTCTATGGATGGCAATTGACCATACTTATGCTTTTATGGGATTCCATGCTGAATTAGAGACCCCGGGATACCAGGAAATCACATATCCCACGCTTTTACACTTTATTTCAAGATTGTTTTCTCATCCTGCAGCGACGACCTTTATTTTTCTTGCCGGGGCCAATATAATATTTGCATCGAAGAATAGAATTGTTAAAGGACTCTCAGAATTTGAAATTACGAGATTTTTTATCCTAAGAGGACTACTTTTGATACTTATCCAATTCACAATTGTGAATCTTGTATGGAATCGATCTGTCGACATATTTTTTGGAGTTCTTGCCTCTATTGGAGTCATATTTATTATACTTTCTGTTTATCGCTTATTAAATCCCAAATTGCTTCTTCTTACATGCCTGTCGGTTGCACTTATAAATCAACTTTCTTTATCTAAAATATTTTCTGGCGATTTATTTGAATCTAATTTTATGTTGGGAATTTTGATTTTAGGTAATCCCAAAAGTTCATATTATATAGTTTACTATCCAATCTTGGCCTGGTTACCCGTGGCGATTCTCGGCTGTTATTTTGCCATATCTTTGCGGAAAGATAAAATCCAAACATTCCGTAAAATCGGATTTTTCGGCTTCACTTGTCTTTTAATATTTACACTTCTTAGATTTATCGATGGCTTTGGGAATCTTCGACACTGGGATTCATCAAATTGGTTACAGTTTTTTGCACTCTGTAAATATCCGCCAAGTCTTGAATTTCTTATGTTAACACTAGGCATGATGTCCGTAGCGTTATTTCTTGCCTATAAATTTAGGACATTTTTATTGATTGATTTTTTACCGATCAGATCAATTATTATGCTTGGGAGGGTTCCTTTGTTTTTTTATGTTGTTCATTTAATAATTTATAAATTGCTGTCCTTAATATACGCTGGCTCCGGATTACCAGTTAATATTTATTATGGTCTTATAACATGGCTAATAGGTGTTCTATTTCTTACTCCACTATGCTACGGTTACTCTCTATTAAAAATCAGATTTCTCGAGGTTTTGCAATGGTTTTAACATTTGGACCGTTTTATATAGCACGAAAACCGAGTTAATCAACGCCACTTATGCTGAATAAAATATGGGTAGGCAAATAAAAGCTTGACAGAGGATAATCTATTGATTTTAATTGGCTTATAAGAGAATCCTCAAAAGGGATTAATATTAATGATATTCCATTATTAAGTATTATTAATTTAAATAACTTAGGCTATATGTGTCGAGGCTTAAATATGACCAAATATAAACTGCCCCTACTCCTTGGACTATATTTAATCTTGGCTTTGATCCCCGTACTATTTACCTGTAATAATATCAATGGCAATTACCAAAAGCTGATAACCGGACATTGGGAGCTTAATACAGAATATATTCATATAGACACCAATACCGGCAAAACACTGCGAAAATCTTTTGGAATAGGTGAAGCCTATTTAATCTTTAATGATGAGACAAGTACTTTTTCTGGATTGGGTTGGCTAAAACGCGGACAAAAATTAGAAGCTCTTGAAGAGGCCCGAACCGACACTTCAAGTGGTACATTTGTAACATTTGAGATTATCAATGGGCACCAAAATCCGGATACTTTATCCTGGAATGTATCAGCTAAGACTATTCATAGAACTAGCAGCGCCATACCGGGTGAATGTAATTTTATCCCTACTATTTGTACAATAGATTTTCCCGAGGACATTCAAACAAAACGCTGGCAAGGCACTGGTGTTTGC
>JAHPYY010000218.1 GCA_019058515.1 Promethearchaeota archaeon | reverse complement strand
GATGGGAGCTGGTTTGGCGGTCGAAGTGCCGAAATATATACCTCAAATAAAGAATTTTTAAAACAAATTAAACATTTTTTCAGAATTGCTTTCTCTATACGAAAAACTAAGAAAATATTAATTGATAAAGAAACAGGGAATGTAATCCATAGAGCAGCTTACAGAATAACAATCGGATCTGGACTATATGAAAAAATGATGAATTCTTACATAAATAGTATGAAACGTAAACGTGCTCCTGAATTCTCTATTTAAATTTAGCGTTTATGCGATAAATTGAATTTCAATTTTAATTTATCTTTTGTTGTAAAAAAATAAGTGGGCTTTAATTCCCTAGTTTTATCAATAATCTTAATAATTTACCCCAAATTCATTATGATGATCGGATAAATAATGTTAATCGTTAGGTAATTTTACATGAATAGAAAAAGAACACTAATAATAGGAGCTTTAGGATACGACTTTCACGTATTTAATACGGTGTTTAAAGACAACGAAGAATACGAAGTTATAGCCATCACTATTGCTGGAGAACAAAACGTGGGAACTACAGACGAAGCGGAACGAAAATTTCCAGCAGAGTTAGCGGGAAAATTGTATCCAAATGGAATTTCAATGGTTTCAGAAGACTTTCTAGAGGAATACATACAGAAATACGAAGTGGAGGAGGTAGTGTTTGCGTATTCTGATGTATCCCACGAGGAAGTAATGCATAAAGCTTCAAGAGCCTTATCCGCTGGAGCAAATTACCGATTAATATCGGGAAGATTTACCCAGTTAAAAGCTAATAAACCAGTAGTAGCGATTTGTGCAGTAAGAACGGGGTGTGGTAAAAGCCAAGTATCTCGAGCAACATATAGATACTTGAAGAGTAAGGGATATAAAGTTGTAGCCATAAGAGAACCAATGCCTTACGGAGATTTAGTCCAACAAAACGTTATGAGGTTTGAAACATACGAAGATTTAGACAAATACGATTGTACCATCGAGGAACGAGAAGAATACGAACCTTACATAGAACAAGGATTAGTAATTTACTCTGGAGTCGATTACGAAAAAATCATTCGAGAAGCGGAAAAAGAAGCAGATATCATTATTTTCGACGGTGGAAACAACGAAATTTCGTTTTATGTTCCCGATTTGTTGTTTGTAGTGGTTGATCCATTGCGACCAGGCCACGAAGTGAAGTATCATCCAGGGGAAGTTAACGCAAAGTATGCTGATGCGTTCGTAATCAATAAAATGAACAATGCTAAACCTGAAGATGTAAAAACCGTGGAAAGAAATCTTGACGAATTGAATCCAAAAGCTACTAAAATATACACAAATTCAGTGGTAACTATCAAAGGAAACCATGATTTGCGCGGAAAGAAAGTGATTGTCGTGGAGGATGGTCCTACATTGACACACGGAAATATGGCGTATGGCGCGGGATATGTCTCTGCAACTAACAGTGGAGCTCTAATAGTAGATCCCAAACCGTATTTAGCAGGTAGCATGAAAACAGTCTTTGAAGATTTTCCTCAGATTACGGAAATAGTCCCTGCAATGGGATACACTGACGAGCAAATAAAGGATCTGGAGGATACATTAAACAATGCGGAAGCGGATATCATTGTAGATGGAAGCCCTATAGATCTCGCAAAATTAATCCATAATAATAAACCAATTGTCCGAGTTACTTACGATATTGAATCAGTAAAAAGCCCTACCATTGAAGAAGTCCTTGATGGGTTTATTGACAAGCATCTAAAATAATATCTTTCTATTTTTTGACTTCCTAAGAAAAGAATCCACTGGAGACATTATAGATAATTTTTTCTAAAATGAAATCTGCATAGCAAAATTCTCCTGATTCAAGGTGCCAAATCGCTCTAACTTGATGAGGTAGATTATATCCTCCAACTTTTCGATAGTTATCGATTGGCGTCGACCATAACTTCCTAACATATTTAACGTTCCCCTGTTCGTCTTTTTCGTCGAAAAACCTATCGTTCGTCTTAAAATTAACGAGTTTTCCCGAAGGTTCAAAGAATAATTTCGCTTTAACCGATTGCGTTTTATCACTTAGTTTAACTTCCACGGTCGTTTCGTCAATTTCCGTCCATTCAAGACGACTTTTAATAGTTATCAATCCCGCAGGGCATACTAAAAGTATATCGTTTAGAAAGGTGGTAAACTCGCCAATGTCGAATTCCTCACCCTTTTCGTCGAATATTTCCTTTAACCGCATAAAATTACCCTTCATATAGCCTCTTCCGTTTGCATAGATATCCTTACCTGTCATCGAAAATATGGCAAAAAGCCTCAAACGTATTATAAAAAGGCGAGTTGGTTTTGAAAGATAATTAAATTGAGTTGAAGTGGCTTTGAACCAGGGTTGATTTGGTTTAGTTCGAAATTTCCCGGTTAAGGACATAGCAAAATTATTAGGAATCTCTTTTCCAATTACACCTGCAAATTTTAAGAAACGCTGTATAATCTCGGGAAAGCGTTCTATGTCATTCTCGGTAATTACTTTTGAAGGTATTTCTTGAAAATCCATTTTAGCTTTCGAAATTTCTTGTTTTAAAAGCGTTGCTATCGAAGGTTGATTAAGATACCAAAAAACTATGATGGCAGCAAAGATGACCGAGCTAATTATTATTCCAGGTATAAGTAGGTTTAACATAAAGTTTCACTTAATTTTTTATAAAAAATGTGAAATTAATATACATTGTTGGCTAGTTTCAACCAGAGTTTTTAATTGATTTGATTTTTTTCAGGTAATAGATATATAATGCGAGTCCTGCTACAAACACTCCGATATCCATTGTCAACGCTCCGACCCAGGTACTATATACACCAAATCCAAAGTTAACTGCGTCGTCGAAAAGAAATGGGGTTCCAATGTTATTAGGATCCAAAACTTTCATAGGCCATCCAATCAAGTCTAATACCCAGTGACTAAACACGACGAGTCCTATTACCAAACTTGTGTATAAAGTATCACGACTAATTAAACTCGAGACTGATAGTTCCTCGTTATTTTTCCTTGATCTGAGAACAGTTGTAAGGGGCATTGTAACCACGAAAGCAATTATCGTCCAAATTATAGCCATGAATAAGCCATGTGTTGGCCATAAGGTTGTGAAAAACACTACAGTCAACAAGTCAAGTACCATGGAGCATATTAATAGAATCCAGAGGGGAATTTGAGGAGCAACTCGCTTGGTGACTAGTCCTATTCCAAGATGAGCCAAGGCAGGTATTTTAGGACACCTCTTTTAACATATCTCCCTTAAAGGAGTCCTTTTTGAATCTATCATATTTAAGGTTGATTTTTAAAAGATTTACATTTAATTTAATCATAGTTTTAAGATAAGACATTAGTTTATTAAAATTCCATAGTCCAAAATTTGATAATTTTGGCTAAAGCAAATGGATAGACTAGTATCTTGAAAACTAGAATTTTAAATTTGCCTTCCTACGCCAAAATAAATCAAAACTACCCCTGAGACTACTAAGATCAATCCTATTAAAGACCACACGGTTCTAAATGTGTCTATATCCAAATAGTTTGCAGTAAAAGTGCCATACATAAAAATGTAAAGAAAAATCACGCCAATTATGAAAAAGGTCCTCCAAAGGATAGAAATAGTATCATTATAAATAACACAAGTCCATATATTACCAATATAAGTACCTGAACCTTTGTAGTGATCGATTTCTCTGATTTTATTAAAATCAGTTCAAAAATCACGAAGAAAATAGCTCCTAATGTGAGAAAATAGTTCGTTAAGAAATTCAAAAATAGAACAACCACCTGTAATCCTGGCATTTGAAGGGGAGCATATACGAAATTAAGAAACAACCCAATGGCAATACATATGTAAAATCCAGCAAATACAAGGTTTAAACGATTGCGATTTCGCTTTAATGTTCTATATCCTAAAACCACGCATAATACAAATAGCAAACCTTGAATGATGTAAATTTGAAAGAACCTTACTAGCATTCCCTTGAAACTGTTATTTATATATTATTAGTCGAAAGTGATGAACAACTCCGATTAGAAAAAATTTAGCTTTTTGGTTTATTTCAGTCGACTGTTTAGAAAATTGCTAGGAAATTTCCATTTAAGATTTTAAAAACTGCTACTGTATTTATTATAAAAGAGCAGAAAAGACAAAATCTTTCAATTAATTAAAATAATATTTAATTCTAAGGTCTCATTTGATCATCCATATTTTAATTATTATATTCCTTTATTGTACTATAACTTGGCGGAGTGAAATAATTTGATTCTAAAAGAACTGAAATACGACATTCGCGAAGTTGAGAAAGGCTACGCGAATCGAACATTATACATTAATTTGTCGAGTAAGGAGATTCAAATTAAAACTGTATCAGAGGAGATGAAGGAGAAGTTCATTGGAGGCAAAGGATTTGATTTGTGGTTAATGTGGAATAGTCTTCCGAAAGATAGAATAGTCAAGTGGGACGATCCCGAGAACGAGATTTGCATTTCCTCAGGTCCGTTAGGAGGGAGCATATTTTATCCCGGTTCAGGGAAGTCTATAGTTACCACCATTTCGCCTTTAACCGGAGTGATCGTCGATAGCAATGTAGGGGGATACTATGGTCCCTACTTAAAGTTTTCAGGGTTTGACGCGATTGAAATCCAGGGAAAAGCAGACAAAGAAATTATTGTGTACATTGATGGAATACGGGGAATTATTCAATTAGAAGAAGTAGAAGAGTCGAGCAACCTATCAGAATATTCGCACGAACTTACCCAACAATTAACGGAAAAATACGCACAAGATGATTCTGAAAAAACTCAAGTCTCTGTGGTAAGTACGGGACTAGCAGCAAAGCACACAAACTGGGGAATGCTTAACTTTTCTTGGTATGTGCGAGGTCGAGAGTGGGCGTCCAGTAAGCAAGCGGGTAGAGGAGGAACTGGCACAGTTTTCGCAAACAAGAATATTAAAGCGTTGGTGTGTCGTTCTCCGAAAGTAACGATTAAATCAAATAACCCCTCAGATTTAGAGAAAGCTAGAGAGGTGGGTATTACTCACACAAAAGAAGTAATTCAATTTGATCCCCAACAGAACGAAATGAGGAGGGTAGGTACGGGTCATCTTCCGGATATAATGAATGTTACAGACCTATTACCAACTGAAAATTTCCGCTTTGGGTCTCATAAAGAAATTTCTGATAAAAACATACCTTACAAGCGGGATGTTTGGAAACAGATTTATTCGGGAAAAGAAGGAGCCGATGGATGTTGGATTGGGTGTACTGTTAGTTGCTCACATTACTCAGAGGGGCATAAAGTGCTAACAGGTCCGTTAAAAGAAGAAAGTGTTATTGTGGACGGGCCAGAATACGAAACTATTGCGGGATGTGGTTCAAACTGGGGTGTTTGGGATCCAAAATGGGTACTTGAAACAAATTTCTATTGCGACACCTATGGATTGGACACCATCTCGGTGGGGACGGGAATTGCGTTTGTTATGGAGTGTTATGAAGAAGGGGTTCTCAACAAGGAAATAACGGGAGGATTAGAACTAAAATTCGGGAACGCAGAAGCTAGTGTGGATTTAATCCACCAAATGGCTAAAGGAGAAGGGTTTGGTGTCATCGTGGGCCAAGGAATTCGCAAGATGAAACAAATGTTTGTTGAAAAATATGGAGCAGACCCACAATTCGTACAAGATATTGGAATGGAACATAAAGGTTTAGAGTTTTCGGAGTATATCACCAAAGAATCGCTTGCACAACAAGGAGGATACGGATTTACCAACAAAGGTCCTCAACACGATGAAGCGTGGTTAATATTCGAAGACATGATAAGAAATACTATGCCCTCTTTTGAAGACAAGGCGAAAGCGTTGCGTTGGTTTCCCTTGTGGCGTACTTGGTTTGGATTGGCGGGATTGTGTAAACTCCCTTGGAACGACATAATTCCTCCAGATAATACGGATAATCCTATTAAAGATCCCGAGACAGGAGAATTAATAAGAGCTACGATTCCAAAACACACAAAATTTTACGCTAAGTACTTTTCCTTCGTAACGGGAAGGGAATCGACCGTAAATGATCTCATTAGCATGTCGGAACGAGTATACAACTTCCAAAGAATATTTAACATTAGACAAGGTAAAGGTTTAAGAGAACACGATTCAAATTTTCCGTATAGAGCCATGGGCCCAGTTACGCCGTTGGAGTATCGAAGCAGACAGGAGAGGTACGATTCTCAACTTAAAGAATTAGGGATTGATATAGAAAGCAAACCCGTTGAAGAAAGAATAGCAATACTTAGGAAACATCGAGAAGAGCAGTATGTGAAACTTCAAGACGCTACTTACAAAGAGCGAGGGTGGAATCATAACGGAGTTCCAACCATTGAAAAAATAAAGAAAATAGGTATCGATTTCCCAGATATCTTAAAAATCATCGAACCATTACAATAGGACCAAGATGTATAATTCTTAAAGGAATTTTTTAACTATTATATATTATAATTAAAAGTTGTAATATGAACAATCTAATAAAAGAACACCCCATATTAGAACCTCCCACTCAAACTCAAATAGAATTTACTTTTAATGGCAGAACCTACACGGGGTTAGAGGGAATAACAATTTCTTCAAACTTATTTCTTAACGGAATTAAGATTTTTGGACATCATGAAAAGGATAACAGTCCTCAAGGAATATTCTGTGCGAACGGCCAATGCGCGCAGTGTAACATTATAGTTAACGGTGTTACGGTAAAAGCATGCATTACTCCTCTTAAAGAGGGAATGATAATAAAAAGCTGCGATGGATTACCAGAGTTGTTGACTAACGATGAGGCTGTGTCCGTTGGGAACCCTAAAATTATCAACACTGATGTACTAGTCTGTGGCGCTGGTCCAGCGGGACTCTCTGCTACAAGATTATTAGGAGAAGTTGCATCGCACCTTAATGTAATAGTAGTAGATGATAAAGCGGAGCTCGGAGGCAAGTTGGTTCTTCAAACACACAAATTTTTTGGCTCGCAAAAAGATGTGTATGCGGGACAACGAGGTATAACTATTGCTAAAATTTTAGGAGAGTCTGTCAGCGCTCTCCCTAATATTGAGATATGGTTAAATTCCGTCTGCTTAGCGGTATTTAGTGATGGTTTAGTGGGGATCGCAAAAAACAGCAAGGAATACGTAATGATTAAACCCAAATACCTTTTAATTGCTACAGGGGCGCGAGAAAAAATGCTTGTATTCCCAGGAAACACCTTACCGGGAGTATATGGTGCTGGAGCTTTTCAGACATTGGTTAATCGCGACTTGATTAAAGCAGCAGATAAGGTATTTATTGTTGGAGGAGGTAATGTAGGATTAATTGCGGGTTATCACGCAATTCAAGCAGGAATAGAAGTGGTTGGTTTAATTGAAGCGCTACCTCAATGCGGAGGGTATAAAGTGCACGAAGATAAGTTGAGGAGATTGGGTGTTCCTATTTACACGAGTCATACTATTGTTTCTGCTAACGGAGATAAGTCCGTAGAGTCTATAACTATTATACAAGTTGACGAGGAGTTCAATGTGATTACAGGTACCGAGAGAACTTATACCTGCGATACGATACTAATCGCAGTGGGCTTAAATCCTGTCGACGAATTCTATCATAAAGCGTGTGAATTCGAGTTCAATGTTAGAGTTGCAGGAGACGCTCAAGAAATTGCCGAAGCTTCAGCGGCAATTTTCACGGGAAAGATCGAGGCATTAAAGATACTTCGAGAAGAGGGCTACGAGTACTTAAACGAACTTGCAGAGTACGAAGAAATGGCAGAAGTTATGAAAGCAAAGCCTCCTCATCCCGTTAATTTGCCTATACAATTTAAAGAGGAAGGAGTGTATCCTGTGTTTTACTGTAACCAAGAAATTCCGTGTAATCCTTGTACTACCGTATGCGATCAAGAACAAATCAAGACCGTAGATGAATTAATCACGCAATTACCATACTTCAAAGGCGAAAAGGAATGCATTGGATGTGGTAAATGCGTCGCTGTGTGCCCGGGTTTAGCTGTAGTGTTAATCGATTACAGAAAAGACGCAGAAAATCCCTTTGTAACGTTCCCGTTTGAACTTAAAGAGAAAAAACTAGAAAAAGGGCAAAAGATTTTTGTTTTAAGTAACAACAAAGAATTAGGCGAATTCGAGATTCATAGAGCGCGCATACTAAAGGAATTTCCTAAAACTCAACTTATTACCGTTAAGTTACCGTTAGAAATTGCGAAACAAGCTGTTGCAGTTTCTCTAAATATGACAAAAGTTATCGAACCTATAGACATCTATCAAAAATCGCACACTGACAACGAAACCATTGTTTGTAGATGCGAGCGCGTGTCAGTAGGAGAAATTCGAAAGTGGATACGATCTGGAGTGAAGGACTTTAACGAGCTAAAAGCGTTAACTAAAGTAGGCATGGGAGCCTGTGGAGGTAAAACCTGTACACCTTTAATTGAGAAAATCTTCCGCGAAGAAGGTGTGCCGACTGATCAAATTGTACCAGGCACGAAACGTCCGTTATTTATGGAAGTTCCATTAGGCATATTTACCAAGGAGGAAGATACTTAAATGACGGAGTACGATGTAATTGTAATTGGAGCGGGCAGTGTAGGGGTTCCAATTGCTCTAACCATAGCTAAAGAAGGGTTAAAAACATTGGTCATTGATTCCCTTCCGTCGGTAGCCCAAGGAGACAACAAACACGCTCTTGGAGGTATCAGAACAACCCACACTCACAGAGGAAAAATTCGAATTTGTCAAAGGTCGATAGATGCGTTTGCTAACTGGCAAGAAAAATATGGTGATGATATATGGTGGGAAAGAGGAGGATACACCTTTTTAGCGTATACTGAGGAAGATGAAAATACCCTTAAAGATACCGTAAAATTTCACCAAAACTATGGTTTAAATACGGATTTTGTTGATCCAGCAAAAATAAAGGAAATTATTCCCGGTATTAACGAAAGGGGATTGAGAGGAGGGTTATATAGCCCCGATGATGGGAATGCGTCTCCATTACTGTCTATACACGCTTTTTTCCGTCAATCAAAAAACGACGGAGCTGAGTATAAATTTAAAGAAGATGTAATCGATATCCTAAAGGATCACGCTAAGATCACCGGTGTGAAAACCACTAAAGGCAAGTACTCTTCTCAATTTGTAGTTAATGCAGCGGGCGGGAATGCAAGAGAAGTGGGGCAAATGATCGATATAGACTTACCCATCGTACCAGAATCCCACGAAGCAGGAATCACTGAACCCGTTAAGAGGTTTTTTTCTACTATGGTAATAGATCTTCGTCCCTCAAAAGATCCTGTGTTTGGTAATTCACAGAATTTTTATTTCTACCAGAATCGACAGGGACGAATAATGTTTTGTTTAACTCCCGATCCAAGTATGGTGGGCACGGATCGCAGAGAAACGAGCTCTTTTTTGCCTCAAATCGCGAAAAGGATGGTATCAATCATGTCACGTTTAAGAAATATTAAAGTAAGGCGAACTTGGCGTGGATTATATCCTATGACTCCCGATGGAAATCCAATTATTGGGAAAGTAAACGAGTGCGAAGGTTATATTAATGCTATTGGGATGTGCGGTCAAGGATTTATGCTAGGTCCTGGCGTAGGAGAACTCGTCCATCGGGTGATTATTGACAAATTGATCAACGACGACAAGGAAATTCTAGAAGACTTTTCTCTATATCGAGACTTTCGATCTCAAGAAAAACTCAAATAGTTTTTTTACTGTAAATAATTAATGCGTTTGAACCTTAAGTTTAAATTAGAAATATAAGAATTGTAAATAATTATGTTAAGAAACTTATTAAAAATATCGGATTTAACTAAAGAGGAATGCGAATTAATTATTAAGAAGGCTGAAGATATCAAACAGAATCCCCAGAATTATTACGATTCACTATATAAGAAGACCCTTCTTATGATTTTTGAAAAACCTTCGTTAAGAACAAGGGTATCGTTCGAAACGGGAATGTTCCAAATGGGAGGGCATGCAATCTTCTATAGTGTAAAAGAATCTCCGTTAGGAAAGAAGGAAACAATTAGCGACACTGCTAAAGTAGCTTCGCGATATGTGGATTTGATCTCGGCAAGGCTTTTCAAGAGACAGGATTTATGGGATCTCGCAGAACATGCAACCGTACCTGTGATTAATATGCTGGACGATTACGCCCACCCCTGTCAAATTCTAGCAGATTTCTTAACTATTAAAGAAAAGAAGGGAAGGCTAGATAACTTGAAGATGTCCTACTTTGGCGACGGATATAACAATGTCACCTACGACTTAATGAGAATGTGCGCGATGCTTGGTTTAGAACTGGATGTAGCCTGTCCCGAAGGAAAAAATTATAGTCCAGAGGATTCGGTAATAAGCGAAGTTAAGAAGTTATCTGAAACTACACAAGCAAAGGTTCGAGTAGTACATAACGCAATTGAAGCCGCAAAGGATTCGGACATAATATATACGGATTCTTGGATGTCGTATGGTATTCCCTCTGACCAAGAAGCAGAAAGAAAAAAGAAATTTTTTCCATATCAAGTGACCCATGATATTTTAAACTCAGCGAAATCCGACGTAATTTTTATGAATTGCTTGCCAGCTATACGCGGATACGAACAAACGGCTGAAGTTATTGATGGAGAGCATTCAGTCGTGTTCGATCAAGCTGAGAACCGACTTCACGCTCAAAAAAGCGCAATGTTGTTCTTACTTGGAAAGTATTGAAAATAATACCTTTAACATCTTTTTCTCTCAAATCATTTTTTTGAGTTTCTTCTTCACAGATGGGCAAAATTTTAAATTACACGCTATATATATTTATTTTTTCTAGATATCTTAATACGATTTAAGGTTGTTCTTGTGAAGACGATAGTGATTGCGCTCGGAGGAAATGCGTTAATTAAGCCGGGAGAGAGAGGAACCACAGACGAGATGAGGAACAACCTAAGAGCCCCTATAAAACAAATCGCAGAACTTTCGAACCAATCGTATTCGGTAGTCATAACCCACGGCAATGGACCTCAAGTAGGAAACCTTTTGCTTCAACAAGAAGCTACCACTGAAGTAACCACAATGCCCTTGCAGATCCTAGTGGCGGAAACGCAAGGACAAATCGGATTTTTAATTGAGTCGACTTTAGACGAAGAATTGATGAGAAGAGGCTTGGACCTTGATAAGTACTTTCTTACTGTGTTGACTTATGTGGAAGTAGATCTTGAAGATCGGGCGTTTAAACACCCGACTAAACCAATCGGACCATTGTACAAAAGGAAAAGAAAGGGATATGTAAAAACTTCAAATGGTTGGAGGAGAGTGGTGCCTTCCCCCAAGCCCTTGAGAATAGTCCAATGGAAGGAAATCAAAAAGCTAATCGAGGAAAACTTTATTGTGATAGCTTGCGGTGGCGGAGGAATCCCAGTTATAAAGAAAAAGGATCGATTTATGGGTGTGGAAGCCGTTATAGACAAAGACCTAGCGAGCGCTAAATTAGCTGAGCAAATTGGCGCAAAGATTCTCATTATTGCAACGGATATAGAAAAAGTTGCGTTAAATTATGGTAGAGTTGATTACCATTATTTAGACAGAGTCTCAACAACTGAAGCTAAGGAATATATGAAACAAGGGCACTTTCCACCAGGTAGTATGGGCCCAAAAGTTGAAGCCGTAATAAATTTTCTCGAATCGGGTGGAGAACAGGCAATTATTACGAGTATAGAGAAAATAATAGAAGCGTTAGAAGGGAAATCAGGAACGCACTTCTACATCGATAAAACTAACTAAACTTTCGCCATCGAATTTAAAAAAAAGTTACTTTACAAGCACTTTTTCAATTACCGAGAGCGCCCAATCAACATCGTGTTTGGCAATTATTAACGGAGGAGCGAAACGAATAGTCGTGGAGTGCGTTTCTTTTGCTAATATTCCGTTGTCTTTTAGTAATTCTACGATGTGTCGTGCATCAGAAGTGAACTCGATAGCAATAAGGAGTCCCTTGCCTCTTACCTCTTTCACGGGCACAATTGTATCCTTAGCCGCAATTTTTCTCAATCCTTCAATAAAGTACGAGCCCATGTCTTCAGCACGTTTAGATAAATGATCGTCGATAAGAATGTCGAGCGCTTTCATTGCTACCGCAGCTCCAAGAGGATTTCCACCAAAAGTACTTCCGTGAACTCCAGGTGTTATAACCTCAGGTCCAATGATATCTTGATTTGTTACTACTGCAGATACAGGGTAGACTCCTCCTCCAAGAGCTTTGCCTAGGAGAAACATGTCAGGTTTGACATCTTCGTGATCACACGCAAATAATCTGCCAGTCCTACAAAATCCAGTCTGTATCTCGTCTGCCATCATAAGAACATTATATTTCGAGCAGATTTCTCTCGCCCTTTTAAGAAATCCTTCAGGAGGGACTTTTACTCCGGCTTCTCCTTGAATTGGTTCGAAGATAAATGCTGCTACGCGTTCAGGACCGACTTCAAGTATCGTGTCTTCTAATTGTTGAGCTTCACCATAGGGGATCACCTTAAATCCGGGAGTAAAGGGTCCATAATTTCCATAATATCTACCATGCTGGATATCAGTACTAAGAGTGACAATTGTTATGGTCCTTCCATGGAAGTTTCCTCTACAAGCAATTATAACAGCCTCGTTTTTGGGGATACTTTTTTTAATATATCCCCAAGCTCTAGCGACCTTTAACCCTGTTTCTACGGCTTCTGCTCCTGTGTTCATAGGGAGCGCCATAATTCCCAAGTTTTTAGGATCGTTAACATGGGGACCAACTATCTCGCACAATTTTTTTAAAAAAGGTCCCATTATGTCGTTATGAAACGCTCTTGAGGTTAAAGTAACTTTATCTGCTTGTTCTTTTAGAGTCTTGATGATTTCAGGGTGTCTATGCCCAGTATTTTGACTAGAATACGCTGATAAGCAATCTAAATACTTATTTCCCTCAGGATCATATACCCATATCCCTTCGGCTTTAGAGATCACCACAGGGATAGGGTGATAATTATGAGCACCATATTTTAAATCCATTTCAATAATTTCTTTTGAAGTAGGCATATTTAGACCAATGAAAGTGATTAATTTTAAAACTAATTAGAGATATTCCACATGGCTTATAATTCTTGGTAAAGTTATTATTGGGAAGGTTATGGGAATTTCATTAATCCTTGTTAATCATATCTCGTTTTTTATATACTCTTCCAAGGTATACTTAGGAGTAAATCCAAGTTTTTCTATTTTTTCGAGGCTAGCGATATTTCTTTTCAATTCATTCACAAGACCTTTTTTATACTCGATTTGGGGCTTTTTTGATAGTTTATTAGCGAGCAACTTGATAATGTCAATAACTGAATATTCCATTGGTCCCGATAGATTATAGGCTTCGCCAAAACACTTTTTATTAAATAAAATTGCATCTACTGCAGAACAGAAGTCCAAAACATGTGAAAAAGCTCTAGATTGGGTTCCGTCTCCAAAAACTTGAATAATTTGATTATTTTGGAGCTTATCGTAAATAATAGAAATAATATTGAAATGACCTTCTCCGTATACCGAAAACGGGCGAACAATGGTGTAGCTTAGACCAAGCATCCCTATACTTTCCACTACGCGTTCACCTATTAGCTTAGTAATCCCATATAAGTTAATCGGACGCTTCTCTGAACTTTCAGAAATTGGAAAGGCATCTTGAAGTCCAAAGACTTGTCCGGTTGAAAGGTGAACAAAATGAGACACATCGTTATCTAAAGCTTTCTTCGCAAGATAGTTAGGAGCAACTACATTTAATTGAAAATATCTTTCATAGTTATCAATAGTACCTTCTCGTACTCTCGTTGCTGCTGCCGTATGAATAATGGCGTCAATTTTTTCGCCAAATACCTCCCAATTCCACTCTTTTTCGAGGAAATCTTGATTCCAGAGCATTAACGAATCTATATTTACCTTTTTTTGCTCTAAGGAGGATTTTAATTTGAAAACAGAAGCCCTTGAACTACCGTGAGCTATGACTTCGTAGTGCTTTTCTAAATAGTGTCTCGTCAGCCAAGAGCCAATAAATCCTGTAGCCCCGGTAATTAAGATTCTAGGCATGATTTTAGCTTAATCTGGTTAATAAATAAACTAACTTTGTAAGATTTAAATCATAAACAAGTAGAGTAAAAAAATAAAGAAAAATTACCAAATTAGGGTATTTATGATATTTTTAGCCTTTTCAGCTTCTTTCTTTTTAAGGACTTTTCGAATGCGAAGATCGTTTATTGATTCGTCTAACTGAGTATCGAGATTTTTCATATCCATTAAATTAGCTTTTTCTCCTTCGGTCTCGACAAGCGTAATGACAGGAGTAAATTTATTCATCAGATCTCTTAATTTTTTTCTAAATCCTTCTGTTATTTTAGATTTAACTACTTTTCCTTTGTCGATCAAGAGGGGCATCACTGGAGCTCTTTCAGTGGTCTTGTTAGTATTCGGGTCTGCAAAGTAAAATATGAATATAGGAATCCCAACAACAACATTTTTAGTTTTCATTTCGATCGTGTAATTTTTCAGGAATGTTTGTACATTGGTTAATTCTACATCTTTAATAGCTTCGATCGTATCGAGACAAGACTGTTTTTCTTGGCGAATCTGAACAATAATATTTTCAGCGCTACTTAGATCCTTGCTCAATTGTCCGTGTTTATCTTCGATCTGTTTTTCAACCTCCGAAATCTTTCTCTCAATTTCTCTAATTTTAGCTTGACGTGCTTTCTCCGATTCGTATAATTCTCTATCCATATTTTTCTTAAGCTGATAAATCTCGTTCTTGTATCTATCTATGGCTTTCCCGAGATCAGTATACTGTAGGTCTAAATCTCTCACTCCTTCATCGAGTAAAAACAAATCTTTTTGACTAATTGCGTTTTTAAGGCGTTCAATTGCGTTTCTTACTCTGGATAAACTTGTTGATAATTCACCCGTTTTGTCTGGAACTTTGTACTTACCACTTCTTATTAATTCCTCTTGAGATTTTTCAATTTTTCGTTCTTTCTCAGCTTGAAGTTCTCGATTTAGGAGATCTAATTGGTTATCCTCGTCCTTAGTATCCACAGTGGTTCCTCGAATTTTTTCAGCTTCGCGAGTACCTTCCGAAATCCACCTATCACACAACTTAATAATCGATGCACCGTACTCATCGAGCATGTTTACATCTTTAAGACCCACAAAATCGTAGACTTCTTGGATTATTTTAATTTGATCTACGCTCTTTGCGATTGCATCACCGCTTAACTCGAAGTAAGACTCGGTGAATGTACTAAGGTTATAATTATTGTAAAGGAAATTTCTGAAATATTCTATCTCCGAAACACTAAATAGCGCTTCTTGTATTATGGTACTACGTTTGTAATTTTTGGATTTTTTAAGATAATTTAAATTATAGGATTGTAAGGAATCTAAAAAAGTAACTGGATCAGCACCTTTTACAATATTTTCAGGAGGGGGCGGTACCGTAGCAAAACTCCCAACATCTAATTTTTCTTGAGTGTTTAGAAGATAGGAACACACACAAGCTCTTGTATCATTTAGCGGTATTAATCGAATGGGCCAAAAACACGCTGCAATTTTATTTATTTTCCCAAACTTGTTGATTTTTTTGCCGTATACGCTAATAGATTCTACTAAAGCCATTGAAATTTCATTTAGGAGCGTTGCTTTCGATCTTGCCGGTAAAGGCTCGTCTAAAGAGATTAAATATGGGACAACTTTATCCATGAAATATTTCACCAAAATCTTTATATATTAATTTTTAAAACTGACAAGATAATTAAATTTACGGTTTTCTCAGACTTTATTCTATCAATTTCATACAATCTTTTACATAACCACAATTTTTCATAGATTGATTAAGCTTTTTATTAGAGTAAAACGAATACTTCTAATATGGACGCCAATAAAAAGTCAATCTTATCAAATTGCGTGCTTTTAGGAGTTTACCTTATTGGGACGATTTCGATCTTTTGGTACTTCTTTAGTTTTATTGGGCTACTGATTGGAGTTGTATATTTTATTGCTTTGAGAAATAAGATTTGGCAAATTAATGGATTAAGTTTAGGTGCATACATTGGATTTGTTACGGTATTTATCTTTTTTTACAAGGGATTTGCTCCCCTAAAACTAGCTATATGGTTCGGAGTAGGTTTTATGATTTTAGCTCCTATTGTAAATGGGATTCTATTTCTGATATTTACAAAGAAAACCTCTTTCAATACTTTTATAACTGATCTGCTAAGTAAGGTTAGAGCCATCCCTCCAATGATTGCGATTTTTAAAAAGATAGTCATTATCATAATACCTACGCTTTTATGGTCGGTCGTAAGTATAGATGTAGGTGTTATGTTTGATAATGAAACTCAGCTATTATGGGTTCATGTACCATCAAAAGTGAAGACGGGTCAACAATTTGAAATCACCGTAGAAGCTTGGGACTCGTTTGAACGGTTAAGCGTAACATATAGCGGGCGAGTTGAGTTTTCAATTCAATCTTTCGATTATGCATCGTTAGCTGAAATTGATAATACCTTATTTGAACTTCCTTCAGCTTATATCTTTAGTGGTCAATCGTTCGGCTCTGATATTGCATACGAGAAAAGGGACGGAAAGGATAATGGAAAACACATTTTTAGCATGTCAATTGGCACTCCAGGAGTCCATTATATCATTGTTAAGGATTCACTTACTCAAGAACATTATTATAGTAACCCTATAATCGTAGGAGACTTTCCCAACTTAAGCACTATGATTTTATGGGGCGATATTCACGGTCATTCGGAGCTTTCTGATGGAACGGGTACAGCCGAGCATTCTTATTATTATGCTCACTATATTGCTTGCCTTGAATATGCCGCTTTAACAGATCATGGTGAAATAATGCTATTCACTCCGATTTCTCTTGATATATTGGAATCAAGTACCAATATGGCTTACGAACCTAATAGATTTGTTACTTTTCATGGAATAGAATGGACAAATGTCGAAACAGGTCATTATATCTGTATATTTAGTAGAGATGAGCTTCTCAAGAACCCAGTTCTTTCTTATTTAACGGTTCCTAATACCGAAGATCTATGGAATGCACTAGATAAGTTTACTAATAACACGGGTTATCGAGCGTTAGCCTTACCCCACCATACAACTAAATTAGCATATCCACAAGATTAGACACAAATCAACCCTAAATATGTAAAGCTGGCTGAGGTCACCTCAGTTCACGGAGAATGCTTGTTTGAACAAAGACACGAATTGAATTACCGAGGTGAGATCGATCCTCCTTCGGAATATACATATGGAACCTCTATTATAGACGCATTTACAATGGGCTATAAAATGACTATGTATGCTGCAGGAGATAACCATGACGGCCATCCAGGTCATAGTCTGAGTCACACAAGAGCTTATGTAGGTCATCAAAGACCTTATAGTTTTTGGCACACAAGAGACGAACATCCTTACCCTGGAGGAATTACTGCAGTGTTTGCGGATAACCTTACTCGAGAAGGAGTGTTCAGTGGATTGGAAAACCAGAGAATATTTGCGAATTCAGATCACGGTCGTCCCCTGCTATTGTTTAACGTAAATGGAACGCATGTAGGGGATGGTTCAACTTTAATTGCTAACGATAAGACTGACCATCGAATAATTAGCGTTTTTTTGGCTCAAGATGGGGCACCTATGGGATTGATGCACGAATCGGCTGCGATAACAAGTGATTGGGAACCAAATTGGAACGCCTCCATAGAAATCATTAAAAACGGAAACCTATGGAAATCTGTTCAGGTATCCTCTCCATTGGCTTTTATCGAAGTTCTTGACACGGAACCAATTACTGGTACCTCTTATGAAGATTATTGCGTAGAAATCAACGGTGAATATTTCGTAAACGCTTATAGTGACAATCCAATAGATCCAAAAGCTTTAAACACGGATGGATATGATTATTATTTAATTCGAGTTATATGCGAAAACGGTAGGACATCGTATGCAGGACCCATTTGGGTTGAGTATTGATTTGATTAAACCAAGTTAGGAACTTGAATTGAGTTACAATTTTAATTGGCTTTCTAATTGGATTGATAGCGTACAAATGTCTTCGTGAGGGTCGAATATTCCAAAAAATGGGAAATAAATTACTAAAAAAGAAAAAGAGTGGTGTCTCTTTCAATATTTTGAATTACTTTTTCAAGACCTAATTTTAATTTTATCTCAAAAATTAAACTTTTAAAAGGTAAGTTGGGTCTATCTTTAATTAAAAAGAACATAATGGTGTTTTGATATGGTCGAGAAATTTTTAGAAGGAAAGGGAGCAGTAATTACTGGTGGAGCATCGGGCTTTGGAAGAGGGGTAGCTTACGCTTTTGCCGAAAGAGGGGCCGATTTAGTGTTAGTTGACATTAACGAAGAACTCTTGAAAGAGACCTCTGAAAAAGTCGCAGAAAAAACGGGGAGGAAGGTAGTACCAATTGTTTGTGATGTTTCTAAGTCGGATCAAGTGGAAAGCATGGGAAAGCAAGCTTTTAAGGAATTAGATAATGTATTCGTGTTGTTTAATAATGCGGGAATAGGAGTTTCGTATGGGAGGTCTATTGTACGAGTAAAGGAAGAAGATTGGGATAAAATAATGGGAGTAAATTTGAAGGGGCAATGGTTAGTTGCAAGAGCCTTATGGAGGAAAATGAAAGCTCAAAAGTTTGAAAACGAAGAATTATCTGGCAAAATGATAAATACCGCATCATGTGCAGGTGTGGTTGTAGATTCGTCAATTCCCGCGTACAGCATCACTAAAGTGGGAATTATCGCATTAACAGAGTTGTTGGCAAAATCTTTAGCTCCAGATATTACGGCTAATTCGATCGCTCCAGGATTTCATGTTACGGGTGTATATTTGAATGACGAGGAAGCCATGCGAGTGACCATGAGAGATGGAAAAGTCAACATACCGTTACAACGGATAGGGACAGTCGAAGATGTAGTTAATCTCGTGCTCTTTTTAGCATCTTCCGCTTCGGATTACATAACAGGTCATTGTTTTCCGGTAGACGGAGGAATGGGCGAGGTAGGAATCCCACCTAATAAACTGAAAGAAATTCAATATTAACTTTTTTTTATATTTTTTCTTATCGGTGGGATTAATTAGGGTAAATAATTCTTAAAAATTGGATCGATAATCTCAGTCGCATCTTCAATATGTTCGCTTGTAATTCCGTAATGCGTTACGAACCTGAGCTTTGCTTCGAAAGAGCTTGCTATAACCCCATTTTCCCTCAAAGACTTCAATAAACTCTCAATATTAGTATTACGTGGAAATTCTACAAATACAATATTAGTTTCTGGTTGGGTTACTTTAAGATTCAATTGCAAATCAGAAACTATTTGGGCAAATAACTTCGCATTCTCGTGATCTTCCTCAAGTCTATTAATCCAATTAGGTTTTAATGCTTCTAAGCCCATACAAGCAATAATACCTGCTTGACGCCAACCCCCTCCGAGCATTTTACGAAACTCTCGTGCTTTCTCTATAAATTCGTTAGTTCCGACTACAATGGAACCTATTGGACATGATAGCCCTTTAGAAAGGCAGAACATGACGCTATCTGCGTATTTAACGAATTTCTTAGCTTCTTCTTTTAATGTAACGGCAGCGTTGAAAATCCTTGCTCCGTCTAAATGTAAAGAGATGTTGTTATCATGGGAGAAATTACTTATTGAGCGAAGAATTTCCGGGGAGATGACTGTTCCTCCGTGGAGGTTGTGCGTGTTTTCGATTCCCATTAATGTTAAAGTATTATTGCGAGATGTTTTTAGGTTATTAATAGTTTCTTGTAGTTTGGATAAATCGGGAATTCCTTTGGAAGAGGTAAAAGGATTCATTGTTAATCCCGCGATTCTCTTTACGCTTTCCTTTTCGAATTGATAGATATGACTATATTCCTCGAGTAGGATTTCATCGCCCGGTGTCGTATTGGCTAAAATCGACACAAGATTAGCTTGGGAACCGGTGGTAACTAATAACGCAGCTTCTTTACCCATAATTTCTGCGGCTTTCTTCTGCAATTTAATAACCGTCGGGTCTTCTTTGTAGAAATCGTCGCCTAAATCTTCGTTGGCTAAAGCTCTGAGTGCAGCCCACATTTCGGGGGAAGGCTTAGTTACCGTATCAGAGCGAAGGTCTATAATATCTTTCATGTTATTCTCAATCTTGGTATTTGTATTTGTAATTAAGTCAAAAAAACATAATTATATAACACAATTAATCGAAAGTATATTAAATCAAAAATTTTTGTATTAATGTGTTACAAGATGGCGGAACAAGAGTTAGAACAAGATTTATTTGTCGATAACCCATTTAAAGGGAAATTTGCTCTGATCTGTGGAGGTTCAAAAGGAATTGGTAAAGCCACCGCCGAATTGTTCGTGAAGTTAGGAGGAAGTGTCTGCATTGTAGCGCGTGGAATTGAAGCGTTAAGCGAAACTGAAAGTATGCTTAAAGAAACAGCCTCGGATGACTCTCAATTCGTTGAATCATTTTCCTGTGATACCTCAGATATGGATAAATTAAAACCTTTAATCGAGGATCTTATCTCGCGTCGCAGGCTACCAGATTATTTGTTCAATTTTGTAGGATTTGCCATAACTGGTTACTTAGAGGATTTGACATTTAAGGATTTTAAAGAAAACATGGATCTTAACTATCACGGACAGCTAGTTCCCGCTCTGATTATGTTACCTCATTATATGAAAGCCAAACAAGGGTATATTTCGTTTACCTCTTCAGTGATGGGATTCTTTGCGATTATGGGTTATGCTACATATATTCCAACCAAATACGCAATATTTGGACTGGCTGAAAGTCTTAGGCACGAATTACTACCGTATGGTATCAAAGTTTCAGTTCTGTTTCCAACGGACACAAACACCCCAGCTTTTGAGCGGGAAAACATTACAAAGCCGGAAGAATGCAAGATTATATCCGATTCGGGTACTATACTTGAGGCAAGCGAGGTTGCAGATGTATTTCTCCGAGGAATTCTCAAAAACGACTTTGAAATCTTGACGCGCGAAGCAGCTATCCAGATAAATGATATGAGATCCGATCCCAATCAATTACGAGGGGTGGTGGATAGTCTTTACAAAAGAGCTAGAAGGAAAACAAAGAGAAAAATATAATTTGTTTTTTTTTAATTTTTATTACTTGAAAACTCGAATTAGCTATTAAAATCTGCTATTTTTTCCTTCTCCGTTTTACGGTCTGTTGAAACTCTAACAGAATTCCGAATGTATCAACCGTATCAAAGTACGCGAACCATTGTTTTCCAATTTGACCCGTCTGAATAACTTCTATTCCTTTTTTTTTAAACTCGTCTATATGTAATTGTAGATCATCTACGTAAAGTCCTACGCTGTGAAGTCCCTCCTTACCTTGGTCTAAAAACTCTTTGAACACACTATCTCCCGATTTCCACTGCTGCAACTCAATTTGAACATTAAACAACCGACTAAAGGCAAAGTCTAAAACCACTTCCACGTCCTTCCCTCGAAAGGTACATGGATGGCTCATATTGGTCATTACAGCGAATTTCGGTATGCCGTAAATCTCCTCCATTACTTTCGCTTGCTTGGTGATATCTTTATACACAAAACTTAGTTGCTCGATCTTTAAATTACCCAAATCAAATTTTGGTATTTCAGCCATAAGCTCTCAACATTGAATTGTTTGTTTGAATCACACTATCATTTTGTTCTTAATAAATCTTCTTACTCCCATAAATTTGATCTAACAAACATCAGTTCAATCATCTGAGGAATCTTTCTTAGCAAAGATGTACCTTAAGTTGTGAGTATGCTTACCTAATTGTCCGTGATTCTCCTCTTCTTGAACCAACCCACTATCCAGTATTTTAAATCGCTTAAAATGATCCTTCAAATCTTCTTCGGTAAAGTAATGAGTCGGTCTTCCGGGTTTGCTCTCGTAGGTATTATCTTCTACAACCACTCCTTTTCCGAACGATTGTTCCTTTTCGGAAAAAACCACACTAAACACTACCCCTCCAAGCTTTAACCAAGAATGGAATTTATCCACGATGTCTTTACGATGATTCTGAAGGAAAAGATGCAACATATTAAAGCAATATATAGCGTCAAAATTGTTCTCTTCTAATTCCACATCAAGGATGGAAGCGTTGATAAATTGAGAATTTTGGTCAAAAACACGAGCCTGATCGAAAGCAACATCCGATACTTCAATTCCTAATACCTGGTATCCGAGGCTAGAGAAAAACTTCGAATTTCTCCCGTATCCTGATCCCGGAACTAAAAGTTTCTGTACATCATGTAGTTTGAATAATCCCTCTGCGATTTCGCAGGTTTGACTCGGTTGTACGCCCCAAATTTGAAATTCTCCCGAAAATCTGGCGTTCCAATAGAGTTTCATGGTATTGCTCCTGTTCTTATTTATACAATTGCGAACCCGTTATAGTTCAGTTATATTTAATTAATTCGCAAAATACTAAAACTATTCTAAATTCACATTCTTGAACTAATAGGTGTAGTTATTTTATGACTGAAGATAACGAGGAAGGATTCAAACGTATACAAGAATTAGAAAGCACCAATCTAGCCACCGAAGAGAATCGAGTGGCGGTGATAGAGACTAAAAAGAAAATTGAGAAAGACAACGAACAAATCGCGTTGAAAGTCAATCAAGACTTTAAAACTCACTCCATAAAGTCGTTCGATGTCGTAGGGGCGATAGGAGCGGGAAAGACCGCGCTGATCGAGCAAATACTTGACCGCGTTTCGTCAAAATATCGCGTATTAGTAATTTGCGGAGATATAACAACGAGAGTCGATGCAGACCGCATCGAAAAACACAACGCTGAAACCGTTCAAATTAACACAGGAAGGGAGTGCGCGCTCAACGCTTACCACATTAACCAAATAGTAAAGAACAAGGATCTGTCTAACTACGATTGCGTATTTATCGAAAACGTGGGAAATTTGATCTGTCCCTCGGAATTTTTGCTAGGAGCTGACAAGCGAATAACCGTAGTTTCGGTGACGGAAGGGGAGTGGGTTATTGAAAAACACCCAATGCTGTTTAAAATGTCGGAAATAGCTATTATTAACAAAATCGATTTAGCGGAGAGGCTAGGTACCAATGTAGAAAGAATGATAAACGATGCGATAACAATAAATCCTTCCATTAAAGTTATTACAACGAGTACCACCACGGGGCAAAATATTGACCTATTAATTAAAGAACTTGGTTTAGGAGGATAAATTTTATTCATTGTGAGATAGATATCCATGAAAGAGAGCTTAAATCGTATCTTAGAAAAGGTATTAAAACGACAAATCACGACCTCGTCGGAATTTGTTGACTTGATTAAAGAGTTCTTCAGGGTGCATGTAAAAGCGAGCCACATTGAGAAATACATAGGTGATTTTCCAACCTTTATCGAGCCCGTCTATTTGCAGAAAAACATAACAATTGGAGATGACGTGTTATTAGGACCAAATACGTATTTAGGAGAAAATGTAGAAATAGGGGACTTTACAGAATTATCTAATGTAATCGTCTTTGATAATGCACATATTGGCGACAACATGAAGTTCGAAAATTGCGTGATAACAGAAAATTCGCAACTAAACTTTAATCATTTTTCAGCTAAAAATAGCGTTATTCAAGGCGTTGCCGAGAAACGCGAGGATTTAGAAATCACTCGTTTTTAATTCTATTCAATTAAGCTTAAAGATTGTTAAAAAAGAAAAGTAGAGAAAGTTATTGGTTGAAAACACAAGTAGTATAGTGTTTAGCGTTCAAAAGAGCGTAAATTCTGACATAATCTTCCACAGCCATGTTTCTCATTCTTGAACTTTCTCGAATCTTTTCTATTTCCTCTTTTGAAAACGATATCACAACATTCATCTCCTGTTGGGTCCCCATTTTTTACCACAAAACTCCTTTTTTTTCCCTTTGTTATCCTTTTTCTTGAGTTGTTATAAAAAAATAGTCTAACTCATACTATATAAAATTACGGAATTGGAAAAAAATCGTTGATAATTAACTTAATAAAAATTAAATAAAAAATAGGAAAAAATAATTCATTTTACTTTCCTTTTGTCTCTATCAAAGTGAGTAAAAATATTAACATAAGAGAGTCAACTATCAATAGAGCTTCTGCATAATATTTACCCTCTTTTCTCCTACTACAAGTATATTTGATCTTTAAAGCTATGATAGCTTTTGCGAATGCAAATAAATGATTTAGAGCACAAATTTCGACCCTTAGACTTAGTTGTTAGATATCTTATGGTAAAATTATAATTTAGTTAAATTGCTCTATATCGTTGAATCTTTTTAACGCTATTTTGATAAAAATCAATGTAAGCAAGGAAGAAATCCCGAAGTAAATCCATCCAACTAAAACGGAAGGGAGGAAGGAATATAATAAAATTATAATTAACATAGAAGGTGTAAAAATGGATACAATTCTAAAGAATGTGACTAAAATAGTATCGTAAATTGATCCAGATCTTCTAACAACTGGATATAGAGGTCGGAACGACCTAAACATAAAAATAAAACTCGTTAGAAAAAACCCTATTCCTAAAATAAAGGGCAAGGCGTCAAAAATAGACCACATTGGGTTTAATATCAGAAACAGAAAGAATAAAACGATGTAGAATGGAACTTGCCAAAGAAAAATAAAAATAAGATATATTTTTGCCAAAATAATAATCCCTTTTGGAGTTGATTTAAAAAGATAAAAGCGATTGTCCTGATAATTAAAAAGTAAACTACAAAAAGTATTGTCTAACAGTGGTGTTAGTGCAGCGACAACACTAAACAAAAGTGAGAATGTAGGAACCCAAGTATCGAAAAATAAAAGTAATGCTGAAAAATCCTGTTGGTTTAACAGATATGTCAAAAGGAAGTAGATTAAGATACTAAGAATTATCGCTGGAAGAACAAATTTTAAAATTTTTCGTCCTTTCCACACATCTTTGAAAAGGTTTTCTGCGAGAATTTTTGTGTCTCTTCGAAAAAATAAGCAAGAATAGCTTCGTAGCAATAGATAGAAAAGTGATGGTGTCTTACTCCTTGAAACTCGATAGAAATTTTCTTGTTCACCCAGATTGAGAGAGGTAATACTAAGAAGTAAAAAAATAATCAACGAAATAGCAGAAAAAAGAAAAAAAAAAATGGGAGGATCTAACCCAACAAAAATGAAATAGATTTCTAGAGAAACCCATCCCAAAGGTGTAAAATAAAAGAAGAATCGATTTTTTAAAATCATACCTAGAGCTAAAAAGAATACAGAATAAACAACAATGAAAACTAGTAATTGAAGAGAATGTCGTTTTAACACATTTTGTGCTTTAGAACCACGATTTCCAATACCAAGTCCCAAACCAACGAAAGATCCACTTATAGAGAGAAAAAGTGCAACACATATTAAAATTATCAAATGAAAAACATCTATAGGGATGCCAAGGATGAGATGATAAAAAAGGTAACTCTCAAATACTATTGTTATAATCCAATAGTCAATTATTATTGTATTTAATAAAATTCCAAAACTAGCTTTTTTAAGTGAGTATGGAGAACTACTGATTAGAGACGAAATTATCCTATTTTTATGAAAGTGTTCGTTTGTGAAATTCCAACGAATATATAGCGAAATACAAAAAATTAAGATAATACCAATTGCAACGATATTTTCACCTGGACCAAACCATGCTCGCAATGGGAATCTATACGACAGAGGAGGGACCAATATCATAATCCCTAACCAAAGTGGGATAGAAAATAAAAAGGGAAGTAATAAAACCAAAATTACTCCAAATACACGAGGTAGATTCAAGCTAATATTTTGCTTATTTAACTTTGATTGACGAGATGTTTTTGTAAAATATGAGAATAACTTTTGTGCTTCTAAAATTTCAAGAAACTTTTTTTTTAGAAAAATATATGTTTTGAACATTATAAATCCACTCGTTTAAAATCATCTAGATTTGTAGGATTCGGAAAAAGTTTTAAATATCGATTATATAAGTCAATAGTGTTGTCACCGTTTTCTATTGAACAAGTTTCGACGATTTTTCCTGCTTTAATAAAGGCTACATTATCGCACGTTTTTTCAATTAGTGATATGTAATGTGTCGCCAAAAGAATAGTTTTACTGAGTTCTTTTAATCTTCGAATGAGGCTAACTATCAATTCAAATGAGTGAACATCTAAAGCTCTAAGTGGATCGTCCAGAAGTATTACTGGAGTATTAGGGATGAGGGTTGCAATCCAAAGAACTTTTTGTTTCATACCTTCTGAAAGTGCATTAATTTCTTGGTTTTGGTACTCAAAGAGATCAAATAATTTTAATAATTGAGTTACCCGGCGTCTAATTTCTTTAGTTTCAACTTCATAAAGAATTCCAATTACTTTTAAGTATTCGCGGACACTAAGAAAGGGCAGTAGTAGATTTTCTTCAGGTAAATAACCGGTCTGACGCTTCAAATCTCTATTATCTTTTTTTGGGTCGTAGGAAATGTTATTGATAGCGAATGTTCCGGATGTTGGTTTAAAGACTCCCTTAAGGATTTTAATTAAAGTTGATTTTCCAGCTCCATTAGGACCTAATAGCCCAAAAACTTGCCCAGTCTTAATTATAAGCGATAGTTGAAGGATTCCGACATGATTTTGGGGATATATTTTGTTTAGGTTGTCAATTCTTATCATGTCTCTTATACACATATCCGAGCCCACTAGACGCTCATGAATCTCGGTAGACGGATTAGTGTTTAAAAAAAATAGAT
>JAHPYY010000217.1 GCA_019058515.1 Promethearchaeota archaeon | reverse complement strand
TTGGGAACCGCTGCTAGAGCAAGCACGATCTTATCAAAAGAGAAATTGAATATTGTGGGATCTATTGCAGAAATTGACGAAGAAATGTGCAATGGATGCGGTAATTGTAGAGATTTATGCAATTATAATGCTATAGAAAGAATTGAAACTAAAGTAGAATTTAAAGCTATACATGATTCAATAGACCCTATACATTTAACCCGCAATAAATCCAAAGTTGTACCAGCAGTGTGTAAAGGCTGTGGAGTTTGTGTTGATATTTGCCCTGTTGGAGCCATCTCCTTAAAAAATTTTACAAATCAACAATTGACTGCTATGATTGAGTCATATTTAATTTAATGGGGTTATAGGAATGGAAAAAGATAATAAAGAGTTTAATCCTAAAATCGTTACATTTTTATGTAATTGGTGTGGTTATGCTGGAGCTGATTTAGCTGGAGTAAGTCGTTTTCAATATCCTCCTTCCATTAGAATAATCAGAATAATGTGTTCGGGAAGAATTCAACCAACGTTAATACTTGAAGCATTTACTCATGGTAGTGATGGAGTATTAGTTTGTGGATGTCATATTGGAGATTGCCACTATATTGATGGTAATGAAACTGCCGAGGAGCGAGTCAAAAAAACAAAAAAAATACTTGAACTATTAAGAATAGAAAAAGAACGACTTAGATTAGAATGGGTATCAGCCTCTGAGGGTGCAAAGTTTGCAAATGTGGTAAAAGAGTTTAACGATCAAATTATTTCGTTAGGTCCAATTAATAATGAAAAGGAAGTGAAAATAGTATGATACAAAGTAAAAAATCTGAAAATCAAGTATTGGTAATTGGAGGTGGTGTTGCAGGGATTTCTGCAGCTTTAGATCTAGCAGATCAGGGCCAATATGTTTATCTAGTGGAAAAGTCTCCTTCGATTGGTGGTAAAATGGCTCAATTAGATAAAACTTTTCCAACTTTAGATTGTTCTATATGTATATTAGCACCAAAAATGGTAGAATGCGCACGACATTCTAGAATTGAACTTTTAACTTATTCAGAAGTAAAACATGTTGATCCAATTAATAATGGATCTAGCTTTAGAGTAAATATTCTATGTAAACCTCGATACATAGATTCTACAAAGTGTACATCGTGTGGAACATGCGCAAAGAAATGTCCATATAAAAAATTTCCCTCAGAATTTGAACAAGGTCTAAAAAAAAGGGGAGCGGCGTATATTCCTTTCCTTCAAGCAGTCCCCGCCGTATATCTTATTGATGAGGAAAACTGCATTTATTTTCAAAATGGTACATGTAAAGCATGTGAAAAATTTTGTCCAACTCATGCAATTGATTTCAAACAAAAGCCAAAAGATATAGAAATCGAAGTAGCTTCGATAATAGCTGCTTGTGGCTTTGATCTTATGAATGTTAACTCATTTAAGAATTATGGCTACGGAGAATATTCTAATGTAATCGTCTCTCTGGAATATGAACGAATTATGTGTGCATCAGGACCGACTCAAGGTGAAATTATAAGACCTTCAGACGGTGAACATCCACATAAAATAGGTTTTGTGCTTTGTGTTGGATCAAGGAATATTGGATTAAAACCTTATTGTTCTAAATTTTGTTGTATGTATGCTACAAAAGAGGCGATTATGACAATGGAACATCATCCTGATACTGAGCTTATGGTGTTTTATAATGATTTACGAACAATTGGAAAAAATCATAATGAATTTATCGAAAAAGCAAAATCAAATTATAACGTTCAATTTATTGAGGGTCTTCCTAATAAAATTTCTGAAGATCCGGAAACTAAAGATTTGGTAATAAGACATTTGGATTTCACAACAGGAGAAGTTAAATTTGACACTGTTAACATGGTAATTCTTTTTCCAGCAGTTATCCCGAATAAAGGAGCAACCGAATTAAACAAAGTATTAGGCGTTGAAATTGACGAGTATGGATTTATAAAACCCTCATCATCAACTAATAACATAGAAACAAGCATTCCTGGAATTTATGTATGCGGATGTGCTCATGGTCCAGAAGATATCTCTACTTCAGTAGCAGAAGCTAGTGCTGCAGCAAGTAGAGCTGCTAATAGAACATCGATAAAAATTGTTGAGGAGATTAAAGACGATATTATCGAAAAAAAGGTATCTAAAGAGGACCCAAGACGTATTGGTGTTTTTGTTTGTCACTGCGGTTCAAATATTGCGGGTTTTGTTGATGTAGAGAAAATTGCGCATGAAATCGAAAGTGTTCAAGATGTAGCATATGTTGAGCGAAATTTATACACTTGTTCAGAAGAGTCTCAGAAGAGTATACAAAACGCAATTGAGAAGCATAATTTAAATAGAGTTATTATCGCCGCATGTACCCCAAGAACTCATCTACCTTTATTTCAAGCTACGTGTTATAAAGCAGGACTTAATCCATATCTAGTTCTATTCGCAAGCATAAGAGAATTAGTAAGTTGGGTTCACATGTCTGATCCTGAAAAAGCTACTCAAAAAGCGAAAGAACAAATTTTAATGTGTATAGCAAAATCTCGACTTGTAGAACCATTACATGATGTGGAAGTGAATGTATTACCATCTTCAATGATAATTGGGGGAGGAGTTGCGGGTATGACAGCATCGTTAGCTATTGCTAAAAAAGGCTTTAAAGTATATCTCATAGAACGAGAGGAAAATCTTGGAGGGTTCATTAGGAATTTAAATTTTGTTGATATTGAGGGTACACCTTCAGAACAAATTGTAACTCCTATGATTCAAGCAATAAGAACAAATTCCAATATAGAAGTTTTCACTAATTCTACAGTTAAAAATGTTAATGGCTCAATAGGGAATTTTGAGGTGTGTATTTCTCATGATGGGGTTTTAAAGGAAATAAAAGCGGGTACGATCATTGTTGCCGTAGGTGGACAAGAATTCAAACCAAAAGGATTTTATCATTATGAAAAAAACAAAAATATCTTCACTAATTTAGAATTTGAAGATGTGCTTCGAAATAAAAACCTAAAAGAAGGTGAAAAAATAGCCTTTATTCAATGTGTAGGATCTCGTGAAGAAGAAGGAAGGACTTATTGCTCACTTACTTGTTGTGCAGAATCAATAAAAAACGCTTTATTGGTTAAAAAGAAATATCCAAATTCTCAAATTTTTATATTGTATCGAGATATTAGAGTATCTTATGAAGAAGAGATTGAATATAGAAAAGCAAGAGAGAAAGGAATTAATTTTATACAATACACAGCAAAAGAACCTCCACTCTTGAAAAATACAGGTGAACAAATTACAATATATATCAAAGATTTTCTTACTAGAATTGACTACGAATTAGATCTTGATAAAGTAGTATTAGCCACACCTTTAATAGCTTGGAAAGAAAACAAAAAGTTATCTGAAATGTTAAAGGTTCCAATAGATAGTCACGGTTTTTTCTTTGAAGCTCATCCAAAATTAAGGCCTGTTGATTTTGCGACGGATGGTATTTTTATTTGTGGAACTGCTCAAAGTCCTAAAAATATTAAAGAGTCAATAAGCCAAGCTCTTGGAGCAGCATCCAGAGCTTTAATACCATTAATGAATAGAAAAGCAACAGTTGAAGGTGCTACATCTAGTTTACCTGAATTTAATAAGAAATTATGTACTGGCTGTGAAGTATGTTTAACTGTATGTCCTTATAAGGCTATTAGTAAAAACGAATCCGATGAAATTGAAATTAATCAAGTACTGTGTAAAGGGTGTGGAGTATGTGGAGCCACTTGTACAAATCAAGCTCTTGTTATAAAACATTTCACAGATGAGCAAATAATTTCTCAAATATATTCAAGTATTGAAAGAAATATAATTGAGCTTTAAAAGAAATCAAATTATATAAGTGTAAAAAAGACTTAAAGTTGATTTTCAAATTAATTATTCTTTTTTTCTAATACACGAAGAGGTTATTGGGGTTTAATTGATTACATCAAAGATGAGGATTTTTTATTATTGAATAGTGATGAACCTAAGAAAACAAAAGTAAAGTTAATTTAAATCTAATCTTTTTATTGGTATTGGAAAAAACCAGAATTACAATCTAGAATAACTTAACTAACTTTTTTTAGAGCTTCTTTTAACACAATTTCAAATTTCTCTAATATAAATTCAGCATCATCGTCAGTAATTATTAATGGAGGTTTAATCTTTACGACATTTCTCCTGATTATTTCTCCTTTAGCGGATAGAATTGGCATGCTTTCTCCTAAGTACATATTGTGTTCGGGAGCGAGTAAGATTATTTCTTCTGAAAGCTCCGTAAATGGCTCTCTGGTGTGTTTATCCTTTACCAATTCAACGCCAATAAAAAGACCAGCGCCCCGAACATCTCCAATCACCTCGTATTCATTTTGCATTTCAAGTAATCTCTTGGTGATTTTTTGACCCATTTTTTCGCAATTTTCACCGATCTTTGCTTCTTCCGCCACTCGTAATGCGGTTAAGGAGGCCGCGCATAAAATTGGGTTGGAACTAAAGGTTGTATGTTCTTCAGAAGGGCCAAACCGTTTTTTTATTTTTGGACTCACGATAAGCGCTCCGAAAGGTAGACCTCCACCTATTCCTTTAGTAAAAGTCATCATATCGGGGGATACATCGATATTTTGTTCTTTTTCGTATCGCTCGGTTAGTGTAAAATATTTTCCGCATCTCCACATACTCGTTTGACACTCGTCGTAAATTAGGTAAACTTTTTGTCGTTCGCATACATCCTTCAAGCTTTTCAAAAACTCCACTGGAGCAGGAATCTGCCCTCCGCCTGCTTGGTTTGGTTCGATCATTATCCCCGCAAATTCTTTAGGAGCCATCCCCATAATGTATTGCTCGACTAAATTAAAACACTCCAAATTACAATCAGGATCCTTTTTTCCGTACAATCCCTCTTTGTAATTCCATAAACATCGATAGCAATATGGATATGGCATACGCGTAAAGTGATCGTATCCAAAATTAAGAAATCTATTAACCGCATGAATAGGTTGAGATGCTGTTCCAGTTACTAAACTATTACCGTGATAAGCGCCCCAAAACACGCCAAAATGATCTGCTCCTCGAGACATCATCAGCGCTAACTTAATAGCGGCTTCGTTCGCTAAACCTCCTCCTTCGTTATTTACAGCGACTCTTCCCCCCTTTAACTTCCCTGGAGCCAGGCTCGCCAATTTATTGATTAGTTTCGCTCGAGCAGGAGTGAGTACATTATACCTTACATGAGTGAGATTAAGCATTTGTTGATATACTGCGTAGTTAATATCGGGATGTGCAAATCCCAATGTTAAGGTCCAGTTCATAGAGGTGACATCTATAATGTCTGTTGTAGTTCCATCCTCTTTTCGTACAGTAACCCAAGCCGATCCTGGTTCTTTTGCCTTAAGGGGAATTAATGGCTCTACAAAACTATTTAACGAGTGTTTTTCAAATTCTAATGATTCCTCTTCATTAATTCCAGTAGGAACACGTTCAATCTCTTCCTTACTCAATATAGTTGGTTCGATTTCCTTCATTTTTACGTTTTAAAATTTTATTAATTGAATCGCTTTTAGTATCTATTTTTTTTTTATTATATTCTTTTCGCAGTAATCTATATAATTTATAGTAGTTTAAAAATTAGTAGTCGAATAGAATTATAAATATCATTAGTACATCATCTTGAAAACAGAGACACCATTATTCCTATCTGTTTTTTATAATTTTAACAAAATACCTTATTAACATTGCAAGAATGAATACTTGGTCTCAAAATGGGATCAACTAAATTCAATTATTAAGCTTGCCTTGATTTTCTTAGCATACACCAGAGAGGTACATTGGTATCAGGAATTATCACATATTCAAGCACTTCAAATCCGTGTTTTTGGTAAAACGGTAAATTTCGTTCTTGATTTGTTTCTAGATAAATAGGTAACCCTTCACTATCGATTTTTTGATACATAGCCGTTAATAGCTGGCTTCCATACCCCTTTCCTTGTTCTTCCGGTGTCACGGCAATATTTTGCAGGTACCAGTGTTCGAAAGGTGCAAGTTCTTTATGTCTTGTTTCTATATAGTTAAATACAGTCATAGACCGTTTCATTGCTTTCAATTTCAAACCTACTTTACGCATTGCGTAGAATCCTCCATATCTCATCATAGTCCAAGTAGAAGGATAAACTTTATCGTAAGGCAACCATACTATAAATCCTTCTAAATTTTCCGAGATGGCGTATGTTACACCATGTCTTATTCCGTAATTGTAGATCATTCTAAATCCGTATTGAAGCTTTTCTCTTCTTTCTTTCTCGTCGGGATATGTAAAAATTGTGGTGGGATCGTCTTGAAAAGCCATACCCGCGATTTTGCATACTTTTTTAAGGTAGTCTGGTGTTAATTTGAAAAAATAGTCTAAATTGATACTTGCATTCATATTAGGATTTAAAGAAAATGCAATTATAAAAATAATGTAGACCATAAATTACAGTTTTCAGAGTGGAGTGCTTAAAAAAGTAATATAAACTAAAGCAACTTACATGAATTTAATGAAAACTAATAGATCATTGATTCTTGTCTTTATACTAATTTATCTAATAAAGATCTATTGGTCAATATCCTACTTTTTTAGAGATCTTAGAAGCTCTACTCCTTCAGCGTACTTTTCACCGCTTTTTTTCCATTTTTCGAGCTTTTCACACACAAATTCATCGCATTCATGGCAGGAATCGAGTTTTTTTTCATCAACGCAACAAGCTACAAGATCACAATTAGCGCTCCAATGAAGGTGTCGTTGTGAAAGTAAATTGTAAGTTTCCTGGTATATTTTTCTTACGTTAAGCTGTTCTTCTATAAAATCTTGAACTGATTGGGGAATTTGTCCAGTTGCCTTGCGGTCGCTTCTACAACCCATACAAAATTTTCCTTCTTGCATGAATTCTTCAACTGTCATCGATTCAGGTCTCCAACCTTCGTTCTTGAACCAGCCTAACACCCCTTGAGCGATTTTTTTATCTTCGTCTACTAAAAAGAGATCACATTTATCACATCTTAACCCACATATAGCAATTGGATTATCCATTATTATCACACTCCTTAAAATTACGATTATTAAGCAACACTACCATTAAAATCTATCTTAGCTCAAATTCATTATTAGAATGAATATAAAAAAATACAATAAAATGTACTTAAGGTGAAGAGAGAAAGATAAAAAAAAAAAAGATGGTCATCTGACATAGGTTAAAATTGCATGAATTCCTAAGCCAATACCCCACCCAAAAATAGCTATAGCACTCCAAAGAAATCCCCCTAACATGATATTGAGAATAACTAAATAAGTATTCACAAATAAGAATGTAATTAAATGAATTGTAAGTGTCCCCTTCCAGAAGCTTTTAATGTTTTTGACAAAAACGAATGAAATTGAGAAATGAATTGCTAAACCAATTATCCACCCCATTGCAGGGTGGACCAAAAGCCTCATATCAATACTGAATATGGAAAATGTTATAGCGATTAAAATTATCCCTGTTATATACACTGCAACATGAGTAATAAATGAGCATTGCCAGAAAATTAATTTTCGTGCTTTAGAGCGCAAATCAATTCGGTCCAAGACTCTGTATTGGCGATTTATTTTAGCTATGGCACTGTTTATTAGCCTCTCCCATAATAAAGTAATAATTATATGAAAACTTAAGACAATACCCCAAGGAACTATTGAATATACAGGGAAAGCTAATTCTGTAATTGATTGATTTTGCCAAGCATAAATTTCATAGATATTGACCACTGCATACAATACGATATGTATAATTAATCCTTTCGTTACGGATTGAATTGTATCATTGTAGGAAAATAAATAATAAGCAATTATGTGAATCCCCAGTAAAATTCCCCATAGAATTATACCCGAATTTAATCTTTGTGTAATCTCAAAATTAAGGATTGGAACAACCCAAATATAAAGTACCGTTGTAACTATTGTAAAATACACAATATGTGCTAATAAAAACCAAAGATTGGAAAGTCTAGATTTAGCCAATAATTTAATTTTCTCTTCTCCGTAATTATCATATTTGTTTCTCATTCTTACCTGTTCTATTTCTAAAAGGTTATCCCATGTGAAGAAAATTAAAGCATGAAAACCCATCGCTATCCCCCACATGGACAATGGCCAGTAAAAATATCTTCCCCCAAGAATGACAATATCTGGTATCAAAATGATAAGATTAACCATTGTATAGATGAAAAAATGAAATAGGAAAGATATACCTAAAGCACCTTTTTGTTTTACCCTTTTCAATGTAGGGACCAAATCGTAGTACATTAAAGAACTTAGTAGATGTAATCCAAGAGCAATACCCCATCCAACGATGGGATAGAATGGCCAAAAGAAAGTTGCTTGTGTTAATGCTAGAGTCGATAACCAAATAAGAATTAAAAGTCCATTAACAGCACTGTATATAAAAATATGTAGTATTGTAATTATCTTCGTAATATTGTTATGAATTGTTCCAGTTGGACCATTTGGAGTTATAGATTCTGTTTTACCTATTTTAACTGTCATTTTTAGAAAGTTGTGTTGATTGTTATTTCTACATAGATAACCTTTCTATTTAAAGGATTAGTAGACTAATATTTTCCTTTTCTTGAAAAATAGTTGTTGAATCTAATAATCATTTGTTAACTCTAAATATTGAAAGCTTTAGATTACTACTATAGAACAAAATTTAGAGTTATAGATTCTTTAACATTTTTTCGCTATTTTAATTTTCATTGAAATTAGACAACTAACTCTAGTCCTTGTGGAGCAAACTGTATAGAATGTCCAAGCACGGATATTTGTAGTTGTTGTCCAACCATGGTTTATTATAAAAAACCATAATAAGGAGAAAGACAGGAGAATTTAATTGAAAATTAATATGTCAAGATAAGTTTACTACTAAAAAAATTAAATTAGTCTAGCTTAGAACCACATGTTTCGCAAAATCTTTGATCTCTATCCTTTATTACAGCTCCACAGAAACCACATTTCTCTGACGATGCGTGTGGTTCCATTCTCATTTTCATTTCCTTGTATTTCATGTAATTTCGTTGACGATCTAGAGCTTTTTCGATGTAAGCGATTTGATCGTTTATCCATATCATAAATACATGCTTTTCTGTGTCTTCTATCGTTTTAAAGCTCTTGAAATCTACTTTTTTGGTGTCGGGAGCCTTAAGAAACTCGTTTTCTCCAATTTCTATAAAAGTGTTGTAGAACAATATTCCGTCGTTAATTAACTTTTTAATGTAATGGTGACTTTCCACATAGTACGCTAGTTCGAATCCAGTTGCTCCACTTTGAATTAAACTTAGTAAATCTTGAAAAAAATCGAGGTCACGCTCGAGATTCGATAATTTTTCACTTTCTGACATTATATGATTGTTATTTTTATGTAGATTTAATTTTTCGGATGGTAATTCATTAGATTCAGTTTTATTCTGGCGTTCCTTTTTGATTTTATTCATTAATTGATCGTAGTAATCATTAGCCCACAATAACTTTCAACTTGCTAAAGGTTTGATTAAAATTACAATAGAATTTTATTTTTATGCCAAAAACACATTGTAGATCCTAACTTAAAATATTGAACTATATAATATATTTTTTCGTCTCGTTAAGATCTAGAAAAAAAAGATGGTTTGAAGATTTGGGGGTTCAAACTCGATCCTAAGGGTGAGCTGCGAATAAACTCGAATCGATTTTATGCTTATCGGTTACAATTTGCTTAATTTTTTCGAAGAAAAATGCCCGTTTCATTACTTCAAGGTTATCTATATCGCAGTATTTTGAGTAAATTGCGCCATTAGGACACTCAACAAAACATATACCACACTCTTTGCACTTTTTGCTATTTATTGTAGATTTTTTAGTTAACATACTGAAATCCTCGTATTCCAGCGTTATTTCTTTCATTTCAATAGCACCGTGAGGACACGCTTCGAAACAACTTCCACAGCCAATACATTTTTCGTGGTTGACTTCTAGTTCTTTGAAAAAGTTTTGATATACGAATTCTTGAGTTAACATGTCGAGATCTGAAGGTACCTCTCTTTGAACTGTTAAAGGATCGATTTCCTTGTACTTTGCATCCTCTAATAATATTGATATTTCATGAGACACGGTGTTCGCCATATCAATTGTATCTGTTATATTCATTGGTTTAGTACAGGACCCGCAAGGAAGTACCCCTTTTAAAGCACTCCCTTCTAAATATCCATACGAATCTGTCGAGATTTTTAGTTTGTATGCTAACCTTTCAGTACCATCAGAAGGATAAATAGGACAAGATAAAACGCCTAAATTCACCCGAATTTTATTTGTACTCTTATCCTTCAGATTTTTATAGGTTATTATCAAATCCTTGGTTTCGGGGTCTTCATATATTGGGGAAATGCTTCCGTTAATGTAATTAATGTCGGATCCTTCTTGAAATTCGGAAGCAAACTTGAAGGCTTTGGTATCTTCAAATAACCTGTCATCGCGAATGATAATACATCTTAAATCCTTTAGCCTTTCCTTTGCATTCACAACTTGTTTTGAGGTATATAATATATCGATCTTGGCAAAATTCTGAAATGAATCTAACTTATCGTATTGTATAAATGCTATAGTATGCGGATTCTCGCCATCACTCGGCCTTACTAATGCTCCATCAAAAGGACCTGAATCAGATAAAATTCTTTCGAATTCTAACGAAGTTACGATATTTTCAAACGGATATCCCAAACTGTGTAAGTATTCTTTATTTAGCATATCAAATCCTGTGGCTACAACAACAGCTCCCACTTCAATTGTTTTCTTTTTAGATTTCTCTTCAAAATTTATCGCTTCAGCTTTACAATTCTTCTGGCATGTACCACATACATTCTTAGTTAATTTCAAGCATAAATTGGGATCAATAATATAAGTCGGAGGTATCGCGTGAGGAAACGGAATATACACAGATTTTCTCTTGCTTAAATTCATGTTAAACAGGTCAGGGGTTTCGATTTTGGGGCATTTTTTTACGCAGTCGCCGCATCCTTTACATTTAGTCGGATCTATAAACCGAGGACGAGTTTTCAGCTCGATGCGATAATTACCTAACTTACCGTAGATCTCTTTTACATCTGTTTTTGTTAGGATTTCAATATTAGGATTATGATATAATTCTAATGATTTGGGCACTAAAAAGTTAACAGAACTCGTGTTGGAAGGAAATAACTTGTAATGTTGGGCTACTCTTCCCCCAATCGTTGGAGACCTTTCTACTAAGTAGACTTTAAATCCTTCGTGGACTAAATTTAACGAAGATTGTATACCTGCTATACCACCACCTATAACTAGTACAGAACCTTCAAAATCTTCATTCTCCCTAAGAGATAACATAATTTTACTCGACTTTTACGTAAACTTTTATTTGTGTAAATAATATTGAGTCTTACAAATATAAATCTTTGTCTTAAAATGATCAAATAATCAGTGATTTGTGATCGGATCCCAACATTTATTTTGGATGAATTATCGATCTGGTCAAAAATGTCGGTATTGTCCGATCGATTAGGTAGAATTCGTTCGGTTACCATCACATATAACTTTCAATTGATCGGAAATCGAAATTATCGGAAGGTTTTTTTTGAAAAACGGTAATTTCTAAATCTCAAAAATAGCTAAATACAACTAATTGTTGTATTCTTTAAGTTTATTAATTAATCATAGTTACTTAAGTGAGAAGGATGGATAAAATTTTGGATCGACCTACCGAAATAGAAACTAAGTACTTTACTCTTAAGGACGCGAGGAAGGTTTCTTACCATGATGTTGGAAAACCTCAGGGAATTCCCGTTTTATATTTTCACGGTTCCCCAAGATCGCTATTAGAGGCCATCTTTATAGAAAATACGGAGAAGCACGGATACAGAATCTTCACCTTGGATCGCCTAGGAATGAGAAGGTCAGATTTTAATCCTAGCTATTTTTTTTTAAAAATGTTAATTCTGCCCTTAACTCAACATATATTTCTTATTACGATAAATCTATAACTTATTCAATTTAAGTTTAAACATTGCTATTTAAGTGAAACACTTGAATAGAATTTAGAATCGTCTTGGGTAATTTCTATAGATTTAAAAATAATTGGTTATTATCAAAGGATAAAAACAAATAGTTATCCATTATGCAAAAATTAATTTCTTATATCAAACAAAACCCTTTGGTTTTCTTCTTTCTTTTTACTTTTTTAATTTCATGGACCTTATTTGTACCTTATATTTTATACCCTAATTTATTTACTATAAGTCTTATCTTTATAGGTATTTATGCACCAGCGTATTCTGCGCTTATAGTCACTCAATTTACCGGAGTGAAGCAGGAAAAAGAACGCTCTCTAATTGCATGGATTCTATTCATAATTATCTGGATTGGTGCCGCACTTATCTTTATGATTAATTATCAATTGAACTTTTTATCCTTTTCGATAGATGCAATAATCGTATCCTTTATGCTGGGCTTATTACCAGCATTTATTATTTTAGCTAGTTTTTCTCGTAAAGAAGATACACAAAATGTCTTCCAATCGTTTATTAAACCAAAAGGTCATTTTATATACTATCTTATAGCTATATTATTATTGCCAGTATGTCATTTAATTGGTATCGTTATTACTTTGTTATTTGGTCAAACCGCTGATTGGTTAAGTTTACCCAGTGGATTTGAGCTCTTTGGATTAATTATTTTCACGTTTCTCTACACTTTTTTCTATGGGGGTGGTACAAACGAAGAACCAGGGTGGCGTGGTTTTGCGTTGCAAAAATTGCAATCGAAGTTTTCACCATTGATATCAAGTTTAATTTTGGGATTTATTTGGGGAATATGGCACTTGCCTGTTTATTTACCCTCCTACCAGTCACCAATTCAGCTTTTATTATTTATGCTCAACACTATAAAGATTGCAGTTATTCTCACTTGGCTCTATAATCGCACAAAGGGAAGTGTTTTAGCTACTGCATTATTGCATACAATAGGAAATATTAGTTTTGAGTTTTTTCCAACAACTTTAGCATCTGAGATTATTCAAATCGTGATTATGATAGTTTTCATATTAATTGATAAAATGTGGCTGAAGAAAGAAGAAATAAATTCTAATCCCGTTTTCTTGTAGAATTTTGGGGCAGGATTTGGGGTCAATAAAATAAGAGGATTTGTTTTCAACCATATTTATCTCGAGCTTTTGAAATTGAATTTGAATTTCGAATAATATCTTAGTTAAAATACGAGATAGATAATAAAGGGGAGAATTTAATTATTTATTAGGATCAAAAGGTCCGAGTTTTTTAATAGTGTTGGTAAATTCAGTTATTACTTCAGCAAATCGCTTTCCTTCGCTTGCAGAGACCCATTCCAACCGAATTCGCTCGGGGTCCACTCCAAGCTGCTTAATCACGATGTTGTGCAATCGTTCGAATCGTTCCTTCGTATACTCGTTGCCCGAAATGTAATGGCAATCTCCGATGTGACACCCAGAAATGAGAACTCCGTCAGCTCCATCTTTTAGGGCCTTAAGAACGAATGAAGGATCTACTCTTCCTGAGCACATGACTCGAATAATTCGAATGGTAGGAGGATATTGGAACCTGCTTACTCCAGCTAAATCAGCACCTGCGTAGCTACACCAATTACAGCAAAACACTAGTATTTCGGGATTAAAGGGTTTTTCGTTTGCTTTTTTCTTAGTTTTTGACATTTTTTTTACCTCGTTTTACTTATTCCTCCATAAATAAAGATTCTATCATGGCGCCGATCTGGTCGAAATCGTAATGTTTAACGGATATAGCACCGTTAGGACAAGTAGCGGCGCAAGTTCCACACCCTTTACATAGCGCTGAATTTATGTAGGATTTGGTGACAACGATATCCACTTCCTCGAATTCTTTCACGGTCTCGATAAGGTCTATTGCGTTATAGGGGCACGTATCGACGCATTGACCACATCCCATGCATTTATCGGAATTGACTTCGGAAATGAGACCTGATGTCTTAATTTCTTGAGCACTTAGGAAGCGGGTTGCTCTTCCAGCGGCACCGTTAGCTTGTGAAATGGAATCTTGAATGTTTTTGGGCCATTGAGCACAACCACATAGGAAAATACCGTCAGTAGCGAAGTCCAGTGGACGCAGTTTAACATGCGCTTCTAAAAAGAATCCGTTCTTGTCTCGAGGGACTTTTAACATTTTTGCTAGTTCTTCTAAATTATCCGCAGGGATCATTGGTGCGGCGAGTATTACAAGGTCAGTTTCAAATGAGATTTTATCTTGAAGATTTGTGTCGAACACTGAAATTTCGTAAGCCATCGTCTTTTTTTTTTTCTTTTTAACTTCTGGAGGTTTTTCAAGCGAATATCTCAGAAAAATGGCGTCTTTCCTTCTGGCTCGGTAATAATCTTCAAATTCTTTTTTTGCCATTTGAAAGTCTCTGTAGAGTGCGATAATTTCGAGGTCTGGTTTTAATTCTTTTAGAAATCCAATGTTCTTAATCGTAGTTCCACAGCATATATTTGAACAATACGTAATGCCTTCCTTTTGTCGAGCGTTCACACACAAAATAAAAGCCACTCGCTTAATATTGTTTAACCAGTCAAGATCTTGGTTTTTTAGCCGCTCTTCTAACTCTAACTGCGTAATAACTCTTTTGTTTTTGCCGTTATATTGAAAAAGACCAGTAGGTTTCAACTCTTGACCTCCGGTAGCTACGATTATCGTGCCTACCTTTAGGTTTTGAGTTTTATTACCGGAATCTCCTATAGAGACATCGTAATTACCAATGTATCCTTTTATGTCCTTTATCCAGGATTTTAAGTGGATTTTGATGCGCTTGTTCTTATCAACTTGGTTTACAAAATCATCCACTAAAACCTTAGCCTCGTCTCCTGTAGGGTATAGTGTACTTAAGTTGTTTAAGTTTCCTCCTAAGGCTTCTCCAATCTCTACCAAATGCGTCTCAAATCCCTGATTAGCAATGTTTAAAGCAGCTGTCATACCAGAGATACCTCCTCCAATTACCAACGCAGCGGGCGTAATCTTTAGCGTCTCTTCCTTCTGAGGTTTAATCAATCGAGATTTTGCAACCGCCATTCGAATTAAATCTCTAGCCTTCTCGGTGGCGGCTTCTAGTTCGGTCATATGAACCCAGCTACATTGATCCCTAATATTCACCATCTCAAACAAGTATTTGTTTAGGCCAGCTTCTTGACATGTTTCCTGAAAAAGAGCTTCATGGGTTCTAGGAGTGCAAGAAGCCACAATGAACCTATTTAAGTTATGCTTTTGGATTATTTCTTTTATGCGCGTTTGAGAGTCGCTTGAACACGAATAAAGGTTAGATTCGCAATGAATTACATTTGGAAGCGTTTTTATGTACTCCGCTACATCTGGCACATCTACATACTTTCCAATGTTAATTCCGCAATGACAAATTAATACGCCAATTCTTGGCTCATCCGTATCCCTTACTTCTTTTTCGGGTATATCAAACACTTTCTCTTTAACTTGAGTGTATTTTACATCGCTTAACAAGGATGCTACTTGAGAAGCTACTCCGCTTGCGTCTGCCACCGTTTCAGGAATGTCCATAGGACCTTGGCAAAATCCTGCTAAAAAAATACCCTCTCGTGAAGAAAGCGACTTATTATAGTACGATTTTTCCTTAAAGAAGTCGTAATGGTCCGTTTCGATTTCTAACACTTTAGCTAAATCCGAAGTACCGGTAGATGGAACCAAAGGAGTTGCAAGAACTACTAAATTTGCTTTGAAATCTTCGAATTTTCCAGTTTGTAAATTTTCGTAGTGTATTATCAAGTCATTCGTTTCAGGATCCTCTTCTATATAGCTTATTTTAGATTGGAAATAAACTACACCATATTCATCTTGGGCTCTTTGAGTAAATTCGTAGAAATTCTTACCGTACGCTCGTATATCGTGCCTAAACACAAAACATTTAGAGTGATCAGAGTGTTCCTTGGTGATTATTGCCTCTTTGGCGGTATACATGCAACATACGCTGGAACAATACGACACATTTTCGTGAAGATCTCTGGAACCTGCACACTGAATAAAAACAATATTTTCAGGTTCTTCTTGGTCGCTGGGACGAAGTACATGTCCACCGTAAGGCCCGGACGCGCACAGAATTCTTTCGTATTCCAAGGCATTGACTACATTTTTATATTTGTATCCCCACCGTGAAGACAGTTCAGGACCGTACATATCAAATCCAGTGGCTACGATGATCGCACCAACATTAATCTCAATATCTTCTGGAATCTGCTCGTAGTTTATGGCTTTAGCGGTGCACACTTTTTCGCATACTCCACATACTCCTTTTGTCAGTTTTAGGCACAATTCGGGATCAATTAAATAGATAGGTGGAACAGCTTGAGGGAATGGTATGTAAATAGATTTTCTCTTCCCGAGACTCATATCAAACAAATTAGGGACTTCTATTTTTGGACATTTCGATGCACAATCGCCACATCCCTTACATTTTGTTTCGTCGAGATATCGCGGCTTTTTTAGCACTATAACTTTGAATGCTCCTAGTTTTCCCTCAACTTTTTTAACCTCGTGATAGGTCATTAGTTCGATGTTAGGATTTCTAAACACTTCCACCATTTTAGGCGCAAGGATACAGAGAGAACAATCATTAGTGGGGAAGGTTTTATCGAGTTGAGCCATCCTCCCTCCAATCGAAGGGTTTTTCTCTACTAAATATACTTTAAATCCCAATTCCGTTAGATCTAAAGACGCTTGTATTCCAGCAATACCACCACCTACAACTAGAACCGCTCCTTCCATTACTTGTACCCCTCCATTGAATCTATATTTTTAACTGGTTTGATAAAATCGACTATGAATTCTGAAAAATCTGTAATTGCTACTGAAGATATGTCCTCAAAATCTCTTTGAAGGCAATTAAAGTGAATCTCGCACTTTGGGCAACATGTAACCATGGTGTCGGCCACCTGTTTTGCTTCAAGCATACGTTTATATCTTAACGCTTTGGAGCGCTCGTTGCAATTCATCCAGCTGCTAATACCGCAACACAACGCGTTAGCTTTATTGTGTTCCATTTCTTTGAATTTTAACCCGAACTTAGTCAAATGTTCTAGTATTTCCCTTACTTGTTCCATCACGGCATTGTCTTTGGGTAAAAACCTACTAAGTCGACAAGGATCGTGAAAGGTAATTGTACTTTTTTCATCAATAGTATCGGGTTTTACGAACTCTATGCGTCCTTCTTTCCATTTCTCGTACACATATTCAATAAAGTGCTTGACTTCAAACTTCTCGTTAAAATCATCAAATAATTTTGGATAATCGACTTTAAAGGTGCGATAACCTTCCGAGCAGGTGGTCACAATTGTAGAGACTCCTGCGCTTTCGAACATAGCTTTATTTTTAATAGCTAAATCTATAAAAGCTTTAAAATTTCCTTGGCCCCAATATAAGTCGTGACCACAACAAACCTCATCCCTCCTTACTACTACGGGTTCTCTTTCTATTTTACACATAACTTTTAATGCATTAGGAGCGATAGTGTCTACATCGTCAAACTCGAACTTAAAATAAGGTAAGCATCCCACGAAATACATAACACTTCCCGTGTCTGAGATGTTGTACTCTTTAGGCACCCAATCGAGATTTTTATTTGGATTTACATGAGGTTTGCTAATTAATTCTGATATGCTAGTATAAAAGCCCTTATGGGCGATCCTATCCTCGGAATTTTGTTTATAATATTCCCGTGTCTTATATTTTGCATTACAAACAATATCAGCAAAATTGATTTCTTGAGGGCAATTCTGAAGGCAGCTATTACAGGTAAGACAATCCCATAATATACCGCTTCTAATTATCTTGTCTTCTCCTCCCTCTAAAATAGTCTGAATTATACGACTAGGCGTATATTTTTGTACTTTACTTAGTTGGCACACACCAGAACATCTAGCACATTGATAGCATTTTCTCAATAAAGTTCTTAAGTGTGGCTCGTAGAGTTTCTCTAGATACTGTTCTGGGCTCTTTTCTGTGCTTTTATAATCTTTTTTCGTAATGGTAATGAAAATCACTTAAATTTTAATTATGATCTAGTGGTAAATTACAACTTTCAACGTTCTTATAATATATTCTTTTAATTTTAACAAAATAACAAATATTTAAATAAATTTAATTTCCAGATTTGGTAAGATCTATTTCGCGACATTTCTTTCGCTTTGATCCAGCAATTCTCTCTACTAAGAATTGTCCAGGTTTCACATCTTTCAAGTTTTTTACCTCAATAATTCCTGACTTAATTGCCGCACTCACAATTACATCGCCTTCTTTCGAACGCGTAACAACCGAAGACCACCCATCTTGAGAACCTATTGATCCCACAGAAATATCTGCGTAATCCGAAGTTAGATCTTCGCAATAATGGCAACTCTCTCGTGCGTACTTTTGTACCTCCTTTAATTGTACATCTAATTGCTCTCCAGATTTAACATTAATTATAAACTTCCCTCCTCCGATGTTCATTTTTGTTAGCTCGTTGACATCTTTATTGAATTGTTCCTTAGCGAGTTGAATAATTCCGTCGTATGGAAAGGATTCCATACAAAATAGACCAATTTTATACTTAATATTTTTGAAAAAGGGCAATCCGCTTGGAAACATTTGTCCCTTTTCAATGGCTTTCATCATACAAGGGACTCCAACGAACGCGATATTTTCGAATTCTTTAGCCTTATCCAAAATCGCCAGTGAGGGCGAATTAGCGTATTTAGTTCCTCCCGTTTTATATAGATCCTTTACATCGCTTACGATAATTGGCTCAGGTTTCCAAAGATCCTTGGAATGTTGGACGGCGACTATTGCATCCACCATTTTGTTTTCGAGTAAATACTCCAAAAGAGATGTTACCACTCCGCCGTCTTGTCTAACTTTTACAATTTCGTCTTTAGTTGTGGTTCCGGTGTAAGTATTTATATAGCGACCGATTTTTGGGGAAAACTTCACATCTTTGTCAATTTTACTGATACTATTATAAGCTTGAGTAATTGAAAACGATCGAGGACAGACTGTAAAGCATAATCCACACTTCACACATGTAGATTCGTCTAACTCAAGGTTATCCGCGTCTACTTCAATGGCATTTACGGGGCAAATAGCCGAACACCACCCGCAGTTACAGCACACTCCCGCATCGAACACAACTTTTACGGGTTCGAAGTAATTCTCTTTAAAATCAAGAGGCAGATCTTTAGCTTGATAACGATAGAAGTACTCCCTTTCCTCGACTTCCTTCTCTTCTCCCTTGATTTTCTTGATAACTTTCTTAGTGATTACTTCAATTAATTCTTCAACATATCCCTGTTCTTTGAGGTATGTCACATCTCGAATAACATTGTCCGGTGGAAACTCGGGAATTTTTTCTGCGATCTCCTCCAAAAAAAGCGGTTCCAAACCGTACATTCTGTTTAAAACCAATCTTCTTTCGGTTTCTGCATCAATCATAGCGTCAAGGATCTCGTTAAATTCGGTCTCAGAATACTTCCCACAATTTAGGATCTCTTCCTTACCTTCGTAAAAAGCTCTAATCTGAAAGTTTTCAGCCGCTTTATAGGTAGCTTCCAATAAATCGTAAGGATTTACCGTGTCAAACGATTTTTCGTCTAAAATTTGAACCATAATTCTATGATGTGTATGTATAATGTAATATAATAAAAACTTATTTTACCCCTCCTTTGCAAGGTATGTCTTCTTGTAACTATCATTTTTTTACAAGAATCATTCAACAGGGGTTTTAATACCCTTATTTACATCTTGTCGTCTGCCAGTTTGGCTTAAATTCAGAGGGTTTGGACCTTCAGTATGTACTTTTTCAAGCGCGTCTTCAATGCTATTAACTAATTTCTCTGATTCAGCACTACTGCACCAGTACATGTTTAATCTTTGTTTTCCAAACCCACGACGCTCTAAAATGTGATTAGCGAATTCGACATGTCTCTCAGCAGTAAAATTGCCGCTTTTAAACTGACACTCGTTTTTTCTTCATCCAACCACCATTACTCCATCTGCACCCGATTTGATCGCAAATAGCAAGTGCTTCACATCAATCCTACCAGTGCATCGAACCTTGATAATGCGAACGGAAGGAGAATACTTCATCCTCGATACTCCAGCTAAGTCGGCAGCTCCGTAGCCTCATTTTAGGCAAGCAAACATGACAATTTTGTATCCGTTCTCCATCTGTTTAATCACCTTCTAATATTGCTTCTATCTCAGCAAATAGCTGATCGTCTCTATAATATCGTATATCAATGGCAGAAGTTGGACAACAGGTTGCGCACACCCCACATCCGTCGCAATTTATTTCATCTACCACTGCTCCTTCCTTATCGACGATTCTTATCGCACCTTTCGGACACGCTTTTTCGCATCTTTGACACGAGATGCAGGATTCCTTATCAACTTCCGCAACTATTAATTCAAGATCGATTTGTCCCGCAGAAGTAAGTTCAGCCACCTTACTAGCTGCAGCTCGAGCTTGAGATACAGAGTACGCTATATCTTTAGGTCCTTGGGCCCACCCCGCAACAAAAATGCCCTTCATTTTAGTTTCTTGGGGCATTAAACCGAAATGAGACTCGGTCAAATAACCGTGTTTGTCCATATCAAGATTCAATACCTTTGCGATTTGCGATGTTCCTCCAGAAGGTAAGGCGGCTGTTGAAAGAACCACCAAATCTGCTCGCACTTTTATGATTTCATCGGTAAGAGAAGAATAAAGCCTCAAATGTAGATCCTTTGTTTCCGGATCTTCTTTTATTTCCCCAACTTTTCCCCGAATGAGTCGTATATCAGAATCCATCGTCCGTTGGTAGTACTCTTCAAATCCTTTTTCTACGGTTCTAATATCAATGTAACATATGGTAATATTTGCATCAGGAAACTCTTCTTTTAGCAATTTCGCGTTTTTCAGGGCAATCATACAGCACACACCGCTACAG